>JAISJZ010000421.1 GCA_031261125.1 Planctomycetaceae bacterium
GCGTACCATCTTCAGATTCCGCGGGAAAATCGGCAGTTTATTCTCGCTGAAAATTGCTTGAACCGCATTCCATTCTTCAACAATCGTCGGGTCAAACTTCTGTCCCTTCGGGGAAAATGCTTTTAACAGCGATTCAAACGAAATGATTTTACTCGGCACAATATCGCTTGCCGGTGCGCTGCTGGTGCTAATCACTTCCGGCGATAAGGTGATAATCCAACTTCGGTCAATGAACCGCGGCGATAATTCTTCTGTTGTATGGTCGAAGTTGACCGTTGCCAAAAAACGGAGGTGATTCGGAATCGTCAGCATCGTATGACCGCCCATATTCAGCGTCCGTTCCGATGCGGAATCAAAATCGCAAATCCGCAGGAACGCCGCCCAGTAATGTTCAATCGGACTTAAATTCGCCTCGTCCAGGAGCATTACAAACGGTGCCGCAAATTCCGGTTTAACGCGGTTTTCGGAATCCAGCAGCGTCAGGGCGTTAAACACTTCCCGGTTGCTGATTTCCATATTTTTGCTCAACGGATTGTAATAGCCGATGAAGTCCTTATGCGAAGTCCAGCCGCGTTCGACGGAAACTTCCACAAACCGCTTATTTTCATCATCACGGGCTAAACCCAACGCTCTTGCAAGCAGATGACACAGCGACGTTTTTCCGGTACCGGGGTCGCCGGCAAACGTTGTGATGAATCCCTGTGTTAAACATATCAGGTAGTTTGCGACTTCGTTACGGCTCGCCGTTTCGTCGCCCGGTAATGTCCGGTTTGACTTTTGCAGGATGTCGAAGACACGCCCGATAATTCGGGACGCACGGGATTCCTGTGATAACCGGGAAATATCGAACGCGGGAAGGGCTGTCTCTTCAACTTCCGAATCGCCGACGGTTTTCAAAACAAGGTCAAGGAACGAGCGGTCAACCGTCTTGGAAATCAACTTTGCTTCCTGCTGAATTTCGCTGCGGACAGTATCGAGTTTATCTTTTGCTGCATTCAGGACTTTATTGTTCGTTTCCAATTCCGTTTTCACTTTTTTGATTTTCTTCCGCAATTCGTCAAGGTCATCGGCAACTTCAAGACGTTCCAGCGTCTTTTCGTACTTCCGCGTCAGCCGCATCAGTTGGGCTTTCTGTTCCGCTATCCGGCTTTCCAATTCCGGGTCGTACTCAAAAATCGTTTGCGGAATTGACACTTGCTCCGCAGCGGTCTCTTTGTCCGTTTCCGCGGAAATGTTCGACGGAGCGATGCTTCCTTCGGGAACATATTTCATCACCATATCCATCCGCTCGGCAACGATTTTCTCCATAATCTTCTCGCGGAAGTCCGGCGTTTCCAAGACGAAGTAAGCGATTTGCCGAAGCGTTGCGTCCTGATGTTCGGCGTTGCGCAGTAAACGGCTGATGCGCTGTTCCCGGTCGGACGAAAGAATTTGATTTTCAACCGTGTTGAACAGCGTCCGAATCTTTTCGAGTTGTTCACGGGACTTGATGTCCAGCGAATTCAGGAAGTAGTCCCGCAGTTCGGTGTCGCTCAAAAAGTCGATTTTGTTCTCTTCCGCCGGCGGTTCCAAACATCTCGCATCAATCACTTCAAGTCCGCCGTAATTCTCCGTCATCTGTATCAGCAGCGGTTCAACCGCTTCTTCGGAGTACCGGGCAATGTAGAACTGCTCGTCCAAACGGGCGTTAAGCCGAACGGAACGGTCGTCAATTTTACTGTATTCAAACGGACCGTAATGGGAGCCGCCGTTTTCAATCAAAATCCGTTTCGTTAAAAGCCCGATAGAGGGAATCGTCAACAAGTGGGTTTTGAGCAGAACATCCATTCCCGCCGGAACGTGAACGATTTGCAGTACATCGTCGCCCCGGTACCGTTCAATCGTAATTCCTTGTTTACTGCCCGGCTTTGCCAGCCACATAAAATACGGGTTAATCGAATTCGGATTCGTATTTTCCCGCGGTGCGTCCTGCATCAGAATTTCGACAATCGCTCCGGCACTGCGGTAAAACGGTTCAACGTTTTGATTCAACTCAACTTCGATTCTGTCAACGGTAATAGGCCGGAACACGCCGGTTTTTTCCGATATTTTCGGAGCAATATAGCACCGCGTATTCTTATCTAAAAATGCCGGATTACGGTTGTAATCATTCCAAGCAACAAGAGGATGTCCGATAAAGTCGTTAATACTCATAATAGGATTTGAGGGTTAGTGTCAGCGGCGGGACTTGTCCCGCTGTTAACTATTTCCGATGAGATAAAGTCCGAACGCAATCCAAAGCGGCAGCGTCAGCAGTGAAACCAGCGTATTGCTCATTACCGTATCGAATGCCGTTTCGGGATTACCATTATAATACCTCGAAAGGACAATAGGGAAGATAGCCGACCCCATTGAGCCGTGAATTACCAAAACTCTTTTTATTTCAATCGTTACAGGAAGCGTAACCGCCAAAATCATAAAAATCGACGGCATCACCGCCAAGCGGACGAGTACCGACCAAAACGCCGTTTTCATTGCTGTCCGCCGCCGCTGTTGTATCGCTTTGCCGTTCACCAATTCGGAAATCGTCAGACCAACCATCAGCAAGGAAATCGGTATCGCTCCCAATCCGACGGCGTGAACGGCATCGGACAAAAATTGAAAGAACGGAAGAATGGAATCAAACACTGCCGCAGGAATCAGCGGACTATGTCCCAATAAGTTCAACGGAACGGCAATCAAAATCGAAAGTATCGGTGCATTCAGGATATTCCAAAATGCTTTCGTTCCGAATTTACCCGTCAGCACGATAAGCACAACTGTCCAAACAGATATTTCGGCACCGAGATATTGCAGGAACAGCACACCCATTGTCCGGTCGTCGTTCGGAAACAGGGCGGCGATTAGCGGAATCGGAACATAACCGTAGTTCAGCAGTCCGACACAGGCGGCGAATGTCCGTTTTTGTTTCCGCGTCGCCAATCCCGTTTGACGTGCCGGCACAAACGCAGCAACGGCAAGTCCGATAAGAACGGCAACACAGGTCAGCGAAAATCCCAGCAGCGGCGGAAGATAAAGATTTTGTGCGTTGGAAAACGCATTGGTCTTTAATACCTTATCAATGATTAAACACGGTATTAAAACGTCAACGGTCAATTTTAACAAACCGGCATCGACATCCGCAGAAATCCGTCCTGTCCGCCGCAGAAAAATTGCGGCGAGCATTATACTTAATACGGACAATAACGCTGTCAGTGCAATCGAAAGAGTATGAAACATAATTGCTCATTTTTTATATTCAACCGTTACCGTCGTCGAAATACCGCCGCGGGGCGTGAACGATGCCGTCAGCGTCATTGAACGCGGCGATAACAAGGCGACCATATCGTCAAGAATTCGGTTCGTGATGTTTTCGTAAAAGATACCCTGATTGCGGAACTGCTGTAAATACAGTTTCAAACTTTTCAATTCGACGCAAAGTTTATCCGGTACATAACGGAATGTCAACGTTCCGAAGTCCGGCTGTCCCGTCTTCGGACAAACCGACGTAAATTCAGGACAAACGATTTCAATCAGATAATCCCGTTGGGGAAACAAATTTTCAAATGTTTCTAACATCGTATTTTACAGTATCTATTAAGCCCGCCGTTTGCCGGCGGGATAAGGTTTATTGTCCCGTCAACTGCCGAGTTGTCAATTCCCGCCGAGCCAAGCGTTCCACAGAAGTTTCAATTTCGTCCATTTAGAAACAACCGGACGTTTAGAAAGGACGTTGTATCCTCCGCGTTCGATGGCATCACAAACCGCAAGACCGCCGCGGAGGAACAGCGTTAAATCAACACGGAAGTCCTTCGGCACTTCATCAAGCAGCGGCAGTCCGCCGAGCAATCGGCGGCGGGCATCATTCACCAATTCACGGAGCATTGCCCGGAACGGCGGCGTTTCCTGCAACTGTTCAATATCAACGCCGAACCGTTCCGCCACTTCTTTCGGAATGTACCTCCGACCGATTGACGCATCTCTTGCAATATCCTGCCAAAAGTTTGCCAACTGCAACCCCGTGCAAATCGAATCGGATAAAACAAATTGCCGTTGTGCCGGTTTTTCCGGTGCAAAAACAAGATTCAGAACGATGCGTCCGACGGGATTCGCTGAACATCGGCAGTACGTCAATAAGTCCTCCAACGTTTCATACCGGTTTTGAATTTGGTCGCGGCGGAACGCCGTCAGTAAATCCGCAAAATCCTGTTTCGGCACTTGGAACTCTTCGGCAACTTGCCGCAAAGCGGCGAATACCGGATGCTTCGGCACCGGTTTGCCGAATTGAAAACATTCGTTGAGTAATTTTTCCCACTCATTAAACTGTTGTAATGCCTGCTGTTTTGCTTCTTCTGAACCGTTATGTTCATCGCCGATGTCGTCCGAACACCGGCAGTACGCATAGACAGCGTAAAACGGTTTCCTTAACCGTTTCGGCAGAAGGAACGTTGCGACCGAAAAATTTTCGTAACGTGATTTCGTCAGCCGTTTGCAATAGGCCAAAGCCGGACATCGCAAGACATTCGGCTGAACCGGCGGAACAACGCAGACATCGAACGCCGCTGTACCGGTATCATACTTCGCCGGATTTGTAAATTGAAAAATCAATTTCTTGCCGATGTCCGTGAAATGCAGAACATCATCTTCGCCGCAATGCCCAACCACCAATGCTGACGTTCCCGTAAAATTGTCCGGCTTCACCAAGACGGACGGTTTCGCGTCAGTACGCAGAATAAGTTTTTCCAACTTATCACAATGTTCGGCGTTCCGGGCAACAACGGCGCGGACTTTTTCGTCAATGCGGATTTGCCGACCGGCGTTCAGCGTCCCGGCATCCCAGTCCGTCGGTATCGGTTCGTGCCTGAACAAGTCCAGCACTCTGGGAGCGTAGGACTTTTCGCACAGCAAACACCGGACGGATAACGGCGGAATCTTTTTGAAGCCGAACTTGTGTGCCAAAACCACGAGTTTGCCGCGACCTCTGCCCGTGTAGCCGAACAGTTTTGCCCGGTCAATTTTGCCGTCTTTTTCCGCTTGTGCCGGCGGAAGCAAAGCAGCGCACAGCGGACGCAGCAGCAAACCCGTCAATCCCGATTCCCGTTCAATGAGATTAAGTTGATGCTGCATTTGTCCGTTCGGGTCTTGTCCGATAATATCGCCGGTTGCGATGAAGTCCGCCTGCCGTTGTTCCATTAACGATTTGGCAGCGAGGTGCATCGCAATCCGGCAGTCGAGACACGGATTAACAATTTTACCGTATCCCCACTTCGGACGGGCAAGCATTTGAATGTAATCATCACCGGTGCGGTGAACGGCGAGTTCAATGCCGAGAGCGTCCGCCGATTTTTGTGCCTGTTCGGAATTATCGTGAAACGGCGTAACGATATTTAAGCCGACGGCTTCCGCTCCTTGTTCTTGCAGAATTTTCACTGCCAAGGAACTGTCGAGACCGCCGGAAAATAAAACGATGGATTTCATTCTTTGATTTACGCGCCGAACTTGCCCAGGCGGCCGGCGTGAGCCAATGCCAGCGACATAATGTACTGCGCTTGAAACTGCCCCAAACCGCCATAGACGGCATACTTTTCGCCGTAGTGTTCCTGTTCGTCGGTTCTCGCCAAATCGGAAACGAACAGCGTCGGAACCGGATGAAAACTATGCGATGCCATCTTCGCCGGTGTCGAATGGTCGCCGGTTACAATGAGACACGCGGGGTTCAACTTCGCAATGCGGGGAATCACGGCATCAAGTTCTTCAATCATTTTGACCTTCGCGTCAAAATCACCGTCTTCGCCGCGGCTGTCCGTGTATTTCCAATGCACGAAGAAGAAGTCGTAATTCTTCCATTCCTTTTCGAGAACGTCAATTTCCTCCGTCAGTGTCTTCGGTTCGCCTGCCAAGGTCATACCGGCAAAACTCGCCAGCCCTTTGTACATCGGATAAACCGCTATGCACGCCGCTTTCAAGCCGTACAAATCTTCATACGACGGCATATGGGGTTTCTTCGCAAAGCCCCGCATCGTGTGATTGTTTGCCTTCGGTTCATTTGCCAAAATCTTGACGGCTTGAGCGTGAAACTCCCCGGCAATGTCTGCCGTTTTTTTGCTTGCCGCACAGCCCTCGTGCGGAACCGGCTTCAATACCGGAACACCTGTCCGCTGCGGGTCGGTGTCCGCAACGGCATCGCCCAAACCTTCGCCGCGGAACACCACAACGAAACGATGTTCTTTGACAGGTTCAACGAAAATTTCGACACCGGGAATTTTAATCGCCTTCAATTTCTGCACAACAGCAGCGGACTCGTCCGACGGAATCCGCCCCGCCCGCCTGTCAGTGATATTACCCGCTGCGTCCGTTGTACAGAAGTTGCAGCGAATCGCTACATCTTTATCGCTCATCGCAAACCCGATACCGGCGGCTTCCAGCGCACCGCGTCCGATGATGAATTTCAACGGGTCGTAACCGAAAAGTCCGAGATGACCGGGACCGCTGCCGGGGGTAATGCCGGGCAGAATCGGCGTTGACAGTCCTTGAACGCCGATTTTCGCAAGGGCATCAAGGTTCGGCGTTTTTGCCGTTTCGAGTTCTGTCAAACCGCCGGGTTGCAGCGGCAGTCCGCCGATACCGTCAGAAACAAGGAGAACGATTTTACCTTCGCCGGGTTCGGCAAGGGATTTCAGGAGTTCGTGATAGTCCATTGGGTTCTAATTTGTTTAGCCGCCGCTTCCGCGGCGGTGTTGTTGAATGACTGCATTATAACAAGTCCTGCCGAAACGTCAATTTTCTGTTTCCGGTTCGTTTTCAAATTCGGCGATATTTCCGATTTCATCTTTTGACGACAAATAATACACGATACCGACACCGGCAACGCAAATCGAAATGAGGCGGTGCGCCAACGCAACGACCAAGCCGATACCGATGCCCTTTTCAAAACCGTTGTGATACAATTCGTTCAGAACGAGTTCAAACGGTCCCGCCGCCAGCGGTATCATTGACGTTAAATTGACAGTGCTGTACAGCAAAATATGGTCAATAATGCCGGGAACATTCTGAAATAGTCCGTTGGCAATCAGATACAGCGAAATACCGAACGGAATATGTACAAGAAACGTCAAAAGAAACGCCTGGAACAGACAAATTTTATGATGACGGTACAGCAGCAGCGAGTTGGTCAATTTGCCGGCGATTCTGCCGCAGTACGGGATTTTTTCGAGAACGCGTTCGATATGTCCTTTGGCGAAAAACGGCAGAAACACAATGCCGGTACAAGTGAAACCAATCACAGTCAACAGCAGCGTGATGCGGGAAAGCGTTTTTGACCAAACATCGTCCCGAAAAATAAAACCGGTAGCGCAGACAAGAACACTGCCGAGGAGGAACATCACGAGCAAACCGACAATGCGGTCAACGATGACACTGGCAACGGCTTGAGTACGGTACTTTGGATTATGGTTGATGAGGAGATAACTTTTCACGAGGTCGCCGCCTACGATGCCCATCGGAGCGAGGTTAAGCAGCAGTCCGACGAATCCGAACCGGAACGCGTCTTTCAGTGAAAGCGTCAGACCGAATGTTTGAACCAGCCAACGCCAACGGACGAACGTCATCGAAACGGCAAACAACTGCATCAGAAACGCGCCGGCAATAAAATCGAACCGCTTCGGCTGTTCCCAAAGGATTTGAAAAACGTTTTTTCCGTCTTCGATTGGTGTACCCGATGCCTTCCAAAACAGGTAAACAAAGATTCCGAGAATCAGCGACAGTTTCAGAAAAAAAAGCAGGATTTTTTTGATTTTCGATGCCATTACGTCCAATATCCGCTTCAGCGGCGCATTGCATAACCGACTTCCTTGTATTAAAATTGAACGGATAGTCATTGTCAAGCAACTTCCCTAACTTTTCAGAAAGTTAAACACGTTCTCCCCTTTTCGCTGATGAAGTTTCCCGGTTTTTCACCGAAAGCCCTCGAATTTTTTCATAACCTTGAACGGAACAACAACCGGGAATGGTTCGCGGGACACCGTTCGGAATACGTTCAATACGTTGCCGACCCGATGAAACAATTAGCCGAGGTGATGATTCCGATGGTGCAGGAACTTGACCCGAACGTGGTGAGCGACCCGAAGCGGGTTTGTTCCCGAATTTACCGCGACACCCGGTTCTCACACAACAAGTTGCCGTACCGCCCGAATGTTTGGCTGGCATTCCGGCGGAACGTCGATTGCTGGGCGGAAACGCCGGTCTATTTCTTTGAAATCAAAGAGAAAGAATATCTGTTTGGAATGGGTGCCTATTCCGCGAAGGCGGCAACGATGCAGAACTTCCGCAGCCGAATTGACAACGACCCGGAAGAATTTCTGCGGGTAATTAAACCGTTCCGTAAAGATAAGGAACTGCGGCTGGAATCGGAACAGTACAAACGCCCGCTGCCGTGCGCCCATCCGAAAGAAATTGTTCTATGGTATCAAAGTAAATCCGTTGCACTCATCGGTTCCAAAGAACCGGATAAAACGCTGCTTTCGCCGAAAATTGTTGACTTTCTGATGGATAAATTCGTACTGCTCAAACCCCTGTACGATTACCTGTGGAAAAGTCATTTGTAATAGGATTGAAGCGGACTGCCGGCTTTGGCTTCCTCCCTGTTGCGGCGTTCGGTATTGTGAATCGCATCGTAAATTTCCTTGCGGTGGACGGGGACATCTTTCGGGGCTTCGATGCCGAGCCGTACCTTATCGCCGCGGATTTCCACGACAACAATCGTTATGTTGTCATTGATGACGACGCTTTCATTCTTCTTTCGTGAGAGAACTAACATTGGTCTGTTCCTTCCGTGCAGCAATGGGGGGGGGAGTGGCGGAAATTCAATCCGACTTCCGCGGTACACAATCTTGCAATGTAAAACTGGCTTCGTCAAATAAATTAACGAAAAAAAAAGGAAAAAACAGGAAATCCTTGACGATTGTGCCGGTTATAAGGATTATGGCAGAAATTTTTCTTTCACCAGCCGCCAAATGCCGAGCATTACGCCGAGCATTACCAAACATACGCCCATTCCGGCAGCAACGAACCAGCCGAGTTCAAATACCGGTGCCGCTGCCGTCCAAACGGTTCTCCAAAAAACAACAAGAAATACCGTTGCCAAACACAAAAACGGTCCGTAAGGAAATTCTTTGCCTTTGCCCAATATGAAATTGGCAATACCGAGTATTAAACCGGCAAACGGGGCAAGAAAAAAAATCAAAATGCACGATTGCCAGCCGACGTAAACGCCAATCATTCCCATCAGCGTTACGTCGCCGAAGCCCATTGCTTCCCGACCAAGAGCAGCACTGCCGATAATTCTTACGCCCCAGATGATTATCATTCCCGCGGCACAGCCGGTCAGTGCGGAGAGTAATGCTAAATGTTTCGGCGAACCGGCAAACGGCGTTTGCATCAGCCAATACAGGTAAGCCGTTCCCGATATTGCCAATACTGCCAGCCAAGGTGTTAGCGGCGACCGTTTCAGATACCGGCAGAAAATTGCCGCCGCTTTCCGCACCGGCAGTTTGAAATACCAAACACGGGGCAGCATTGCGAAACACCAAAATAACCAAAGAGCAACAATAACGCTAGCCCCGGTTCCGCGCTGCGGCAGGTTCGCTTCATTCGGACTGCAAACATTCAGCGGTACCGCCGTCGGCTTGACAACAACTTGGATGAACGGCAT
>JAISJZ010000107.1 GCA_031261125.1 Planctomycetaceae bacterium
TACGACCCCGGCAAAATTGCGTACATCAATTTATTTCCCCGGTATGCGACGACAGACAGCGTACAGAATCCGAATTCGCAACTGCAAACAAAAACGTTCACGGAATACTTGGAGCGGTATGTTCAGGAAGTCAAACCGCAGTTTATCAGTTATGATAATTATATGGTCGAGTATTCCGACGATATGCAGGATTTGAGCAAAGCGGCGGTGTATTATGCGGACTTGCTGCAAATTCGGGAGATTGCGTTGAAGTATAAGTTGCCGTTCTGGAACATTGTCAGTTGCAACCGGATTCAGGGGGTAACGCCGCCGCCGTCTCCGGCGAGGTTCGCTTTTCAGGCATACACGACGTTAGCCGCCGGCGGTCGCGGTCTCGGCTGGTTCATCTACTATCACCGTCCCGATATGTCGTATTCACCGGTTGACCCGCAGGGACGCAGAACCGTTTCGTGGCAGTATTTACAAGCGATAAACAAACACGTTACAACGCTTGGTCCGAAGATGAATCACTTGGAATCAACCGGCGTGTATTTTACTTCACCAACTCCGGTACCGGATTTACCGCAACTGCCCGGCAAACTTATCAAGGATGTGAAAATCACCGCATCGCCGCGGGATAATATCAAAACAGTACCGGCATTTATGGTCGGCGAATTCAAAGGCGATGACGGCAGCGATTACGCAATGTTGGTCAACACGAGTTTGCAATTTTCGGCGCGGTTCCATTTGGAAACGGTGAAACCGTACAAGAAAATTGTTTGGTTTTCACCGCTGGACGGTTTGCCGACACCGCTCATCACAAACGACACCGGCGAATGGGTGTTGCCCGGTCACGGAATTTTACTAAAATTGGAGTGATATATTTTCGGAGGTTCTAAAAATCTCCGAAGAAAGAAAACAGGAAAATCCCCTTTTGCTTTTGTTGCGGTAGAAAAGAATTTTTAGGACTGCTTTATGACGTTTCCCGGCTGGATAATGATGTTTGCTGTTACCGGTACGATTACCGTAATGCTGTGCTGGTGTTCGTGGAAGGTAATGCGCATTGCTGATTCGGCGGAACATATTCATTCGCCGCTCGACGTTGACACCCCGGATAAATATGAGGAGTGAGTATTCATATACGTTCTTACCTTAACGAGGACCCGCCGCGGCTGTTGTCGCTTTGGAGAAAATGTCAGCAGCGGGACCAGCGGCTGATTCCTCTTTCGATGAATTCTTTGCAGATGCAGACGCTCGGCACTCCGTTCTTCGACCGGCGGTCGGTGATGCTTGCATTTGACGCTGACCGGGCGGTCGGTTATGTTCACTGCACGCCGGGACCGTCGGCGGACGGTTCCTGTTTAGACCCGGTAACGGGACAAATATGTTTTCTTTGCGTTGACCCTGCCTATCCTGACCGGTGGGGGATGGCGGCGGCTTTGATGACAGCGGCGGAAAATTATCTGACCGGTCTGGGAGCGAAGGTTATTTTCGGCGGTTCGCCGCGGTACTGTGCGCCGTTCTACTTCGGTTTTTACGGCGGCAGCGAACCGCTGGCGTTTTTCGATTCCGACCAGTACATTACGCAGACATTTCTTGCTGCCGGTTATGCCCCGTTCAAAAAGACGGTGCGGTTTCATTTGAATTTAACGGACTATGTTTCGTCAATGTCGCCGGCGATGGTCGGCTGGAGTTCCCGCTTGGAATTGGAACACGAATTGCCGGTATATCCGAAAACGTGGTGGCAGGCGTGTGCGGTAGCCAACTTTCAATGGATGGAAACGATGGCGTATTTAAGTTCATCGCACCGTCCCATTGCACGGATTTTACTGCGGATTGCTAATCCTGATGCGGAACACGACGAAACGCTGTATGGACGGACGTGGGATGCCGGTTTGATGCACATCGGCGTTCATCCTGATTTTCGGCATCAGGGCATTGCGGCGTATGTGCTGGGAGAAACACTTCAGCATTTGGTTCAGCAGCAGCGGGTTGCCCGGATTGAGGCGCATATTGCCGACGATATGCCGTTCACTTTGAATTTGCTGCGTTCGATGAAATGGAACACGGTTGATACGGGTACGCTGTTCAGAAAAACGGTGTGAAAACAGATGCTACATCATCAAATAGAGCGGACCGTCAGGGTGTTCAGGATTCGGAATTAACTTTTGATTATTTAAGTCAATCACAACGTCTAACCCTTCAATCGGGATCGCTCCAAGCAGACAATCGGGTCCGTTTTCTGAAACAAACGCTTCGCAACTCGTGAAACGGTCTTGAAAGCGCACCTCAACGGAAAGCACTGTTGGAACAAAATGAATACTTCCATCTGCTGTCCGAACATTTTTTTTGCCGTCCGCCGTCAATCCCAAAGCGTCCTGTATCCGTTTGTTGATAACCAGCGTATTCGCTCCGCTGTCAACTAATGCTGAAAGCGTTATCTTACGAATTTCGTCCTCTCGGATGATACCGCGCCGCGCCAATGCCTTATCGACAACGTTAATCAATGTGATTTCTGCGTAAGTAACGCCCATCGCTGCTTCTCCTGTATCGAAGTGAAAAGTGAACATCCCATTATACAAAAAGTCCCGTTGACGGACAACGGGACTAAACGGGAAGAGCGGGAAACATCGTTTCCCGCCCGCTAAACGGTTTCTGTTTTCTAGCCGACCAACTGGGCGGCGTATTGCGGGAGTTGTCCCGCCAGCCCCAGGGCTTGCGCACCCGCCTGCATCAACAGTTGCAAACGCGTCAAGTTGCTCGACTCTTGGGCGAAGTCCGCATTGCTAATCATCGACTCTGCTTCGGTGAGCGTTGTCAACGAGTCCTGCAACGCCAAAATGTTCGGTTCCAACGAGGATTTCTGAATGGCACCGAGACGACCGCGTGTCGTGGCAATGCTCGAAATCGCTTCATTGACAATCTTGTCAGCGAGTTTAAGGTGAGCATCGCTGGACAAGTCGGCATCGCCGCCGGACTTCAACTGGAACAACTTGCCGCTGGCACCGCCGAGGTGCGTTGTCGTAACCGACGGAATACCGAGCCGCATCTGTTGTGCCGAAACGACGTTCGGACCGAGTTGGAACGTTGCCCCGCCGCCGGTAATGTTAAAGTACGTTCCGCCGGAACCTTCGTTCAGCGTCATCGACAGAGCCAAGTCCGGCGAATTGATGCTGATGGTATTGCCCGTTGCCGTGGTCTTGTTGCCGTTGATAGTGGCGACAACATCGGAACCGCTTGCTTCGCAGGTTTGGTTGCCCCACGGGTCGTAGGTGGCAAACGAACCTTGGGCAGTGCTGACTTTGACAAAGTTGCTGCTTCCGACATCGTTGGCGGTAAGGACGAGCCGCTCATTCGCGTCGCTTTGACCGGTCATTCCGATACCGCTGGACGTTCCGGTTTGGTTCGTGTCGGAGTTCGCCGGCGAATTCACCCGGTATCCGCCGACGGTTTCCGCTTGCGGCTTCGTTACGTCGTTATTGAACGTTACGGCACCGACGGTTGCCTTGTCGGTATCATCCGCTTCATACGTTACCAGCGGTGCTTCGGCGGTGAAATACTTCTTGAATTCGCTGTTCGCGTTCAAAGCATTCGCGAGGTCTAGAGCATTAACCGTTCCGAGTGCCGTTGCGGTCTCGATGTTTCCGGTAACATACAATTCCCTGCTTCCGTCCTCGTTGGTGTGCAGTTCCACTTTGAGGTCGGGCAAAACTCCGGTCGGCGTGGTCGTCGGTGCCGCCGGTGTTGCCGGGTCATCGCTGTTGCCGTATTGCGTCAAACCGCTGGATGGGTCATTGATAAAATGAATCTTAATGCCCGCCATATCGGTCCCCTTCGTGTTTGCTTTGATAAGCAAAGCAGGGTCGCTGGCACCAACGCCGAGGGTTCCGACTTGGGCATCCGCCGCGTTATTGACACCGATTTTCGTTTTCGCGCCGGTGTTTGCATCAGCAACGGCATTAGCGGCATCCCCATCATCCACGGTTACAGTAACCGCGTCTCCTGTGGCGTGAGTGAAAGCCCGGATTGATTCCCAGTTTGCCGCAATTGCTCCGTTAAGGGCTGCGTTAAGCAGGTCGCCATCCGTTGGACTGCCGTCGGTATCGGTTCCGTCAATTTCAGGAGCCAAGTAGGTTGTTAACGTACCGGTCGTCTCGTCAAATCCTTCCAGTTTTTCATCGCGGGTGAAGGCGAACGATAAACCGTTCAACGCAGACGTTCCGACATCGGTTGTAACGATTGCTGTCCCATCATAACCATCGCCGCTGCCGGATGCCGCTGGGGTCGGTGCTACATCGGCAAACGCGCCGCCGGCAGGAACCCGTGCAACGGCATAGTCGGATTCGATGTTCTGATTTGTACCGAGCAGGGCGAGGTCGCCTTGGTTCGGACCGCACACGCCGGGCGCATTCGTCGGCTGGACAATACCATAGCCGTAATCGGCAGGGCAGTTGTCAATCGTGTAAGGATTACCGCAGTCGTCAACGCCGAAGATACGTCCGTTCGGGTCAACTCCCGGCGGATACAGAACTTCGGCACTAACGCCGAGCGTCTGTTCCGGGGTCAGTTTATCGAACAGGTCGGCAATGTCCTTCGCCGTGGTAATGGAATTACCGGAGGCATCGGTTGCTAAACGGATTTCCAGAATGGGGGTATGGATACCGGCTTTGATGTCGTCTTCGCTGGGGTGAATCACTTTCACGCCGAGTTGTTGATTGGCAACGGGCAGCCCGTTTGTGCCGAGGTTCGTCAACCGGACAAGCGGACCGTCATCCATTCCGGTAAAACGGAGGGCGTTGTCGAGGTTGACACTGCCCCAATCGGCGGCACCGTCCATATAGTTGACCTTGCCTCCGGCGGAATCGCCGTTCATTGCCGCAGCAGTGAACGTATCGCCCAACTTGCTGTTAATCAGGTTAATCACATCTTGTGCCGTGGCACCGGAAGCATATTTACTGACAGTGTTGACATCGTTAGACGTATCGCTTTGAGTATCCTCTGCCCCGGTTGTTACCAGATAGGTTTTGCCGTTCGGCAGTGCCGGAATTAACGCATTGCCGTCTGCACCTTGAACCAGCGAGGCACTGACATTCGGGGCACTGTTGAGTTGCTTGAGAATGTCGTCAACTTTTGCTCCTTCTTTGTAGGTGATTTCGACTTCACCGGCATCTGCACCGCCGGCAAACTTATAACGTTCACCGTTCTTGAATCCCTCGCTTGTCAACAGCCCGCCGATGGTAACCTCATCAATCGCAATGGCATCGACGGAATCAATGCTGCTGGACAGCGCATCGTTGAGCATATCGGCAGTAAGCCCCGCGGTGCCGTCCGAATCGGAGTGAATATAAATGGTCTTTGAGGCATCATCGACAATCCAATTTCCCTCTGCCGACACAGCGGCATCGTCAACGGCGACTGTCCAGCCGTTCAACTGGGAAATGTGTCCGTTCTCGATATTGTCGCCGCCGGCAACCGTAATGGACTTGCCGTTGGTAATGGCAACTGACGATGAATCGGTATCGTGATAGACAACGCTGTTCTTGTCGCCGCGGGTCATACTGACGGAAGTCGAAGCGTCGCCGGCAAGAGAAGCACCGTCGGCATCCACCCGGTCCGTCGTATCAACCGTAACGTCAAACAGACCGGCAAAATTGTTGTACGTTTTCTGGTACGATTCTTTGAGTTGAATTTCCACGACCCCCGGATTTCCGCCTGCCGCTTCGGACACGATACGGGCATCGTTCGTTGCCCCTTTGGTGATACGGAACGAATAATTACCGGCATCGAGACCGACATTATTAGCCGTGATGACGATGTCGTTATTTGCTCCCGTAGAGGACAGAATCACGCTTCCGCGGGCTGCCTGTCCTTCGACGTATGCTGAAACGCCGGTGCTGTCGGATGCCGCATTGATTGCTTGGGCAATCGCATCGTTCGTTGTACCGGCACCGAACGTGAACGATTTTGTCCCCGTTGAACCGGTTACGTCGAGTGTTGTCGTTTGGTCAACACCGGTTCCCTGATAGATAAGTTGTCCGCGTTCGGCTGCCTGTTGAACAGCAACATTCACGCCGATACCGTTTGCGGTTCCGAAGTTTGCCTGCTGAATTTGCAGGTCGGAATATCCGCTGCCGTAGCAGTCATCGGTGGAAAAATCCAGCGAACCGTCGAGCAGTTTTTGACCGGCATAAGTGGCTGTCCGGGCAATACGGTCAATGGATTCGAGCGAGGCATCAATCTGCAACTGGTTTGCAGCGATTTGTGCGTCGGACATTGCACCGGTGTTCGCCGCTTCGACGACTAATCCCTTAATGTCGTTCAGCAAGGAACTGACCTGACCGAGAGAAGAGTCCGCCGTGGCAATGAGCGAGTTTGCCCGCTGTGTGTTCGTGATTGCTTTGGTAGTTCCGGTGATGTCGGATTTGAGCAATTCGCTTGCAATCAATCCTGCGGGGTCATCTTTGCCGGAGTTAATACGCAGACCGGTGCTTAACCGGGTCAACACGTCGCCCAACTCGCCCATTGTCCGGGTCAGGTTGAACTGCGCACCCAACGAAGTCGGGTTTGAAGCAACATAAAGTCCTGTCATTGAAGTATTAGGGGTTAGGGGTTAGGGGGTAGGGGTAAGGAACAACAAGCCCCGACCCTAGACCCTGCGATTACGGAAAATTTTGCTAATGGAATATACACGCTAATCTTTGCGCAACAGAAAAAAATCGCGTTCCTTTCCGGGATTTTTCAGAACACGCGTTGTACCTAAACGGTATAGACGGTACAATCAGACATTCAATCAATAACTAACAGCCGCGGACTTACGCCCGCGGCTAGTAACATCTATTTATGCAATACTTTCTCGCTTACGGTAAAACAACACTGCCGGTCGAACTGCCGGAGAAAAACGTTGTCAAGGTTCTTCACCTTCAGCCCGGTACGCCGTTGGACGAGCCAGAAAACGTTGTCCGGCAAAAACTGTCCGTTCCGAACGGTGCTGCCCCGCTGGCAGACATCGCCGCCGGCAAACATTCGGCGTGCATCGTGATTAGCGACATCACAAGACCGGTGCCGAACAAAGTTATTCTGCCGCCGATTCTCGAAACATTAGAACAAGCG
>JAISJZ010000267.1 GCA_031261125.1 Planctomycetaceae bacterium
ATATTGGAAGCAACATATTGATACTTGGCAACCTCGTGCCAAACCCGTCCTTGGTCGCGTTCGCTGCGAGCCGCCCGGCGGAGTTGCCGATTGCTTAACATCTCTTTGGAACTGGCAAACTGAGCGGCACTTTCGTGTCCTCGCTGGTGCCATCGGGACTGTTCTACGCAAAACGAATGGAGCGGCACCTTTGTGGCACGGGGTTTGAGAATGGTATCGTCGGCAATGGTTCGGTCTTGCCGACCGCCTTTGACAATATCGCCGGACATAATGAAAATATAGTGTTTGGAATTATTGTCGGCGGACAGTTCGCCAACGTTTCCGGTCTCGTGAATAACAAGCAGTTGCCGCTCCATTGCCTCTTCGAGCGTAACATACTCCCGCCGCACTGTGTCGTTACCTTGAATCAGATAAACGGACAGGTTTTTGTAACCGTTTTGCGTGGAGTTCTCCACGTTGCTCGGATTTTTGATTTTTCCGAGAGCGGTTTCATAGACTTTGAAATCGTTGCCGGAAAACAGGCAGATGCGGACAGTCTTGATTCCCGATTCCGGTTTCTCGTTCAGAAAATCGGCAATGGTTTTAACGGCAATGGTTGCCGCCATATCAATCGGATAACCGTATGCTCCGGTACTGATTGACGGAAAAGCAATGCTATCGCACTTCTTTTCGGCGGCAAGTTCCATACAACGGCGATAGGCAGACCGTAACGCTTCCACTTCGCCACTTCGTCCGCCGTGCCAACGAGGTCCGACGGCGTGAAAAACATACTTCGCCGGAAGGTTGCCCGCTCTGGTGGGAACGGCGGAACCTGTCGGACAACCGCTGGGATAATTCCGCCGCGTCTCCTCCATAATGGCTACTCCACCGCGTCGATGAATCGCTCCATCGACCCCGCCGCCACCAGCAAGTTGTGCGTTGGCAGCGTTCACGATAGCATCGACATGCTGTTCTGTGATGTCGCCTAAAACGAGTTCCAGCGTACTGTTCCCGATTTGTAATGAATTGAACATAATTAGGTTTCCTTTCTACCGTTTCTAGCGGTGTTGTTGAAATATGATAACGAAATAACGTGTTAATCTTTGGATAAAAACTTGTACAATCTCGACGGTCGATGACCGGTAACTTCGGTGAATTGGTCGGTCTCAATAACTTTGTCCTCAATTTTGCGGCGGAAGTTTGCTTTGAGGAGTTCGTGTCCCAAAATTGTTTCGTAAACCTGTTGCAACTGTGTCAACGTAAAAAACTCCGGCAGCAAATTGAACGCAATGTCTGTGTATTCGATTTTGTTACGCATACGATCCAAGGCGTAACTTATCATTCGGGCGTGGTCAAACGCCAACTGCCCCGGTACGATAATTTGTTCGTCCTCCGTGCGAACCTTTCCCGCTATCGTGATTGTCTTTTCGAGTTGTGTTTCGAGTGATGTATCATCCGCAACGAGCGACAGGACAAATTTTTGTTTTTGTACGAAACCGGTTTTCGTTAGTGTTCGTTTGTCCCGTTTGAGGATTTTTTTCACCGTGAACCACTTAGCATCAACTGCGTCATCACCTGCCTGCAACGTAATTTTGCCTGCATCTATCAATGCCATATACGAACAACTGATAACCCGTGTTCGCGGGTCACGCTGCGGTTCGCCCCAAGTGTAAAGTTGTTCCATATAAACGTTGGCGAGACCGGTTTCTTCCGACAGTTCACGGCAAGCGGCGGCATCAATACTTTCCGTCTGCCTGACAAACCCGCCGGGCAACGCCCAACAATCCTTGAACGGATGACCGCCACGCTTGATGAGCAAAACCTTCAAATCCTTCTCCGGCAACTTGCGCCGATTCGGCTGTTTACGGTCGATGATTGTAAAAATCACCATATCAACTGTAACAGACGGTCGCGGATACTTGCTTGCGTCGTAAGTTTTAAGAAATTCGGCTTCGGATTGTGTTGTCATTTTTTTTCTTTCTAAAATGGTAATTACAAAAAAAGTATTCGTACTTTTTCAATTATTATCAATATGATAACATCTTTTTGAAAATATGTCAAGGGGGAGAAATTTGCAATTCTGTCTTACCGAAAGAGCGGCATATTACCGGCAAGAGCGGGACAACGGAAATTTACGGCTGTCTTTTAGGTGAACACTTCAACTCAACAAAAAAAGCCGGCAGTCGCCCGCCGGCTGTTGCATTTTTAGGCATTTTGGGGAGACATCGGTAAAAAATGCCGTATTTTGATACAATTACGTTCCGAAGTTCAATTTTCAATTTGTACAGTTACCAGCGTCTCGACACCGCTTTTCGGAGCGAAACGGGCAAAACAAAAATCATCGACCAAGTTATGACCGAGAACTGTTCGGTTTGCCATCGCCGTCATCGAACGATACAGCAGAAATTGTTCCGAACCGAGTTGAATCCGATAACCGGCGGCTTTGTCTTCGGGAACCAACTGCCGGTTTTCGCCGACCGTCAAACGTTTCCATAAAAACGATTTGCCGAGACGCTGCGGTTTCAGGTCAAACAGCAACGGCATAAAACACGCCTGTCCCGTCCACTGCCGCTGTATCGTCAACGTTGTTTCGTCCATTTGCACCGATTCGTCAAACGGCAGAACCCGAAACAGCGGCTTGTTCTTCTTTGTGTGAAACAATAAGGAAGAAAACGGTTTTTCCGGTTGAACGTTTAATTCCGGCGAATGGTATAGTGCCGATTGATAGGACACGTTCCGGCATTTTTTTTCGCTGAACACGGTATCACCGAGCAGCAACAGTTGGTCTTTGTTGTTCAGCAGGAAAAACCGCTGTATCCGAAAACCGCGGGTGAGCGGCAAATCCAGTTCGAGGTACTCGCAGTTATTTTCGGTGTAGTTGCACGTTTCTGTCCATATTCCCGCCGGCTTTAACTGTTTATCCTGACATTGAACGGCAAAATGCCACGTTCCGAACAGCACCGGCTCGCCGTGAAGATGAACTTCCTGCGAAACATCAGGATTGTCCGAAGTGTTATAACGGACGGCAAGCGCAAGGTCTTTCATAAAATTTATATTTTGCTTTCTGCGTCTCCTGCTGTAACAGGTTCACTGCCTTCTTCGATAATTTCCGGCAGTCCTTCAAATTCAGGGTTGTCGGCGGAGATGAACCGGCATTCGCACAGCCCGCGGAACCACGTTTCCTGCCGTTTTGCAAATTGCCGGGTGTGCAGACGAACCAACTCCACCGCTTCGCCGAACTTCGTTTTACCGTCAATGTAATCAAACATTTCCTTGTAGCCGAGGGCTTGCGCTGCCGTTTTGCCAATCGGTTTTTTCCGTTCCCGGAGTGCTTTCGCTTCGTCCAGCAATCCGTCGTACATCATCCGGTCAACCCGCTTGTTGATGCGGGTGTGCAGCACATCCCGCGGCAGTTGTAAAACATACACGTTACACTGTTTTGCCGGCATACCGACTTCCCATTGTTTTTGAAATTCACCGATGGGTTTCTTTGCCAATTCAAAAACCTCCAATGCCCGGATAATCCGTTTTGCGTCATTCGGGTGAAGCCGCTTTGCCGAAGCGGGGTCAACTTTTTTCAAAAGTTGATGCAGTGTTTCCGGCGGTTTGCCGTCCATTTTTTCACGAAGTTGTTCCCGGAATTCTTTGCTTGCCGGCGGTCCGTCAAAAATACCGCGCAGCATTGCTTTGAGGTACATACCGGTTCCGCCGACGAACAGAACTTCGTGCTTCCGGCGGCGGATTTCCTTGATTTTCGCTGCGGCGTCCTGAACGTACCGGGCAAGCGAATACTCTTCGTTTGGTTCAACGAGGTCGATTAAGTGGTGCGGAATTCCTTCTTGATGTTCTCTGTCTAATTTAGCGGTTCCGACATCCATTTCTTTATAGACCGCCATTGAATCCATCGAAATAATTTCCGCATTAAGCGTTTTTGCCAACGCGAGACCGACTTTGCTTTTGCCGACACCAGTCGGTCCTGCCAGATACCAGCAGGATCGTGTTAATTTCCGAAACTGTTCTATTTCCTGTTCAATCATAAGCCGTGTTCCTTGGGCGTTATTCCGCATCTTGTTCCCATTCTACTATATTTTTCGCTGCAATACCATATTTTTGTAAAGATATTTTCGCAGGGTTGTTGCATTTCGTTCAATACTGTGAAATAATGGGGAAGTGTCTTACCACTCTCTTACCCTTTAATTTTTTATGCTGCCATCCTTGTTCAACACGTCCCGCCGCGGGTTTCTGAAAACCAGCGGTATCCTCGCCGGTACTGTCCTCGCCGGTACTGCCGTTCCGAAAGTTCACGCCGCCTCGGACGATACCATAAACCTTGCTTGGGTCGGCTGCGGCGGTCGCGGAAGCGGTGCTGTCCGGCAAGCGTTAAGCACTGCCGGTCCCACCCGCCTCGTTGCTGTTGCTGATGCGTTCGACTACCGTGCTAAAAACGCTTACAATGCGTTAAACGGCGATGAAAAATTCAAAGGAAAAATTGATGTCGAAGACCGGTGCTACGGCGGACTCGACAGTTATAAGAAGGCAATCGACGCGCTGAAACCCGGCGATGTTGCCGTCATTGCCACGCCTGCCGGTTTCCGTCCGGCACATTATGCCTATGCCGTTGAAAAAGGCGTTCACGCTTTCATCGAAAAGCCGGTTGCCGTTGATGCGCCGGGCTGCAAGAAAATGCTCGCCGCCAACGAAATCGCCAAACAGAAGAATCTGAAAGTTGCCGTCGGACTGAATAACCGGCACTATTTCCGTACCGAAGAAACCGTCAAAGCGATTCAGGACGGTAAAATCGGCGATATCATCGCTTGCTACGTTTATCGGATGCACGGTCCGTTCGGATTCTTTTACGATAACAAACTCTCGGCATTGC
The DNA here is from genome assembly GCA_031261125.1 of Planctomycetaceae bacterium. Classification (GTDB taxonomy): domain Bacteria; phylum Planctomycetota; class Planctomycetia; order Pirellulales; family Thermoguttaceae; genus WRKP01. Next base: position 4,859 of record JAISJZ010000267.1, read on the forward strand.
AGAATCAACTGCTCGGTTTTCAGAACTGGACGTGGGGCAGCGGTTCGTTTATGGTCGATTGGATGATTCACAACATTGACATCTGCTGCTGGGCAAGAAAAGAGATGCTGCCGGTGTCTGTTCAGGGACAAGGCGGTCGGCAAGTCCGGCGGGCGAACGACCAGATGTTTGACCACGCCGCATACGAATACCGTTTCGGGGACGGCGTAAAGATGATTGTCCAACTCCGGCAGATTGCGAATACATACAGTTCGTTCCGTTCTGTGATTCACGGCACAAAAGGCAGTGCGGTTGTCGGTGAAGGTGTCGGCGACCCTGCGATTTACAAGGGATATTTGGAAAGGAAGGAGGACATTGTTTGGCAGCCGGAGACACCTCGCTGCGATTCGTATCAGGAGGAACACAATCGGCTGTTTGAGGCAATCCGCAGCGATAAACCGTACAACGAAGTCGAGCGCGGTGTTGATGCTACGTTCACCTCGATTTGCGCCCGGATGGCAGTTGATTCGGGGCAAGAATTGACCCGCGAACAATGTTGGGCTTCGGCGTATGAATTGGCACCGGGCATTGAAAACCTGACATTGGACAGCGAGCCGCCGGTGAAACCCGACCGGGAGACGGGCAGTTATGCCGCGTCGATTGCGATACCGGGAACGACGAAACAGTATTAGAAAAAACGGTATGAGAACGACGCTCATCGTAAGATGAGTGCCGTTCCTGGGGAAACTACTCAACTTCAACTCCGGCGTGGGGTAACATCAGACGACCGGAAACTCCGGGCGTTATCTTGGAACGAGTACGACAATGTTTCAGGAGACGCATAGGGTTTTGGCTTTCAAACATCGGATTATTCAGCCGCCGGCTATTTTTGGCTTCGCTGACTTACAGCAGCAGAAGAAGAAGTAAGTTGTGTTCAACGAGAGCCGCTTATCACACTGGACAGATATGTTGTTCTGTCCCTTTCTTTCAATTATCCTTTGCTTACGATTATGTGAAAAAACAGTTTCGTTTTCCGTTTTTTAGCGGTTTTCCTTCTTTTGCGGCTCTGATTGTAATCACCTCTATTTATGTAGCCGCAGGTCGAGACGGATTTCCGGTTCGTTGCCGACGGTAATTGTTTTTTCGTCGCCAAGCCGGTCTTCCGGCTTGGCTTTTTGTTCATTACGGAGACGAATTTTAAACGTGAACGTTCCGGCGGGTAAATAAATTTCATACGCCGTTGCGTCGTCTTGTAATGCTCCAACGCCGAATGTCTCATATTGCGTTAATTGTTTGGCAACGTTCAGATTGTTACTTTCCCAACCGCTGATGTAATATTGATCCGACCACTTGATCGGCTTTCCATCGGCATCGGTAATGTTGCCAAAAACTTTTGTTCCTTTTTTTGCCGTCAGTTTGAGTTCCTTTACTTCACTGCCATCTCCGACATTGAAGTTACCAACTGTCGGAAAAACAAATTGGTTTTCCCGAAAACCAACGGAATGAATATCGAACACATCACCAACGTTTCCGAAAATTTCGGCATCACCGTTTTCATCCATATTAACGGCTGAACCCGACATTGGACGGCTCTTTGTCGTCCATTCCAAAAACGGATGAACATCCAACGCCGGTGAGCCATCAGTATTGATGAATTTAAGTTTGACCTTTGTTTGCTGCGGAAGTGTCGCCGTAATAATCGGGTCTTTTTTGTTCCACGCTGCATATTGCGATGCACCGAAGTATTTTGATGTTCCGTCCGGCATCGTAACCGCTTCTTTCGGTCCTTCCGCAGTGAAGTCGAGATTCTTCAGATTCGTTGTCGGAATCCAATCAAACGTTGCAATGCCGTCAACATTTGTCTTTTGGAAAAATAATGGCGGTGCAAGATTTGTCACATTAAAATAATCATTCACTCTTTTTGCCTCCTTTGTTGCAACAAGAATACCCGGCTTAACAATGGCACCGGGAATCGGCGTTCCTTTTTCATCCGTTACACGAACCTGAACGATTTGCGGTTTATCAAGAATCAAGTGAAACGGACCATTGGAAATTTTGTAACCGTTCACGGTTATTTTTTACTATTGTAGTTTAAGTATCCAAACGCTACCATACGTTATGCAAGCGTTACGAAACGAAATAGCGGAGTTGAAGAAAATTATTGCAGAGTT
>JAISJZ010000348.1 GCA_031261125.1 Planctomycetaceae bacterium
CGGTTCTTTACCACGCTGCAAATTCCTACACCGGCAGCACCTGCGGTTGCGAAAAATCCGATAACATAAGCGCACATCAGCGAAAATACGCCGAGTTTCGCTGATAATTCATCATTAATTTTTCCCTTGTACAGCACTGCCGGTTTCAATTCCGTTGTTGCTTTCGTGGATTTGTAAGCGGTTTCCAATTTGGCGTACTCGGTTTTCTTTTCCTTATCCAATACACCGATGTAGCCGTTTGTTTTCACAAAATCGTCCAGCGTTTTCAAGTCAACCGGCAGTTGAGCATTTGCTTGGGCGATTTTATTGTTTTCCGCCGTCATCATTTCTTTAACACTGAAATTGCTATAGGTCGGCAGCGTTTTGACGAGCAGCACAGCGAGAATTGCAATCGGAATGATGGGCATAAAGGAGGCAACGGCACCGACATATTTGATGCCTTTCAATCCCATAAACATAGCGATTAAAGCCCAAATAACCGCGATGCCAAGGTGCAGCGGCGACATCATTGCTTCATCTACCCCTTCCTTAAAAAACGGGGCGGCAAGCAAAAGACCGGAGAAAAAAGCATTAACACTTAACCAGCCGAATTGCAGAAGTCCCATCAGCAGACCGGGCATCAGAAATCCGCCGGTTACGCCGTAAGTGGAAGTTCCGACAGTTGAAAGCGGCAGACCGGTTTTCATACCTAGCAGTCCGGGAACCATAAAGTAGAGGACGTGGCAAATCACCGCGGCAATGGTCAGGGCGATGATTGCCGGAATTAGTCCTACGGAAAGTGTTCCGCCTGCAACAGATAGTCCGCCCGGAACATCTTGCCAGAAAACGAACCAGAGCATTACGCCGGCGTATGTGGCGGCAGTCGTGGAAAGCCAGCCGATACGTTTGTCGAACGGTACCGGCTTGGCGGATGTTACATAATTCGGTAGTTGTGCCATAGTTGTTGCAGGGTAAAATTGTTTAGCCGCTGATTTAGCAGCGTTTGAACCATATAAAAATTCACAGTCGGTATTAGAACATATAGAGTGTGATTTTGCAAGAGGAATTTTTTTAGAAAGAATTCCGGGAAAAATTGGCGAAACGGTATTTTTCTGCCGATTAGCCCCTTTGCGGATATTGTTTCTGCGTCGTGCGTTGAATACTTTCACGGAGGAAAGAGGTTATGGCAGCAGCACAGTGGACACCTGAAGAAACGGCTCAACTGTGGAATGAGTTTATCAAAGACCGCTCGAATAAAGACCTTCGCAATCAACTGATTGAACGTTATATGCCGCTTGTCCGGTATCACGGCGAGCGGGTCAGTTCACGGTTGCCCGATGAAGTGGAACTCGATGACCTCGTTTCTGCCGGAGTTTTCGGACTAATGGATGCTATTGATGCGTTCGATACCGAACGCGGTGTAAAATTCGAGACCTATTGTGTTCCTCGAATTCGCGGGGCAATGCTTGACGAACTGCGGAATATGGACTGGGTTCCCCGCTTGGTGCGTTCACGGGCAAGGAAGTTAATGGAAGCAAGCAAAGCGTTGTCCGACAAACTTGGTCGGCAGCCGACGCAGGACGAATTGGCGGAACACCTGAATTTGTCGGCACCGGAACTCGAACGGATGATGTTTGATGCTAACGCCGTCAATCTGGTTTCACTCAACAAAAAGTGGTTCGAAACGGACGGTTCGAAGGACATCAGTGAAATTGACCTCGTAGAAGACCAGCGGGGCGAAGACCCCACGAGCCGGATTCAGCGCACCGACCTGATGCGGCTGGTTACAAAAGGATTATCCCGCAACGAACGGTTGATAATCATTTTGTATTATTATGAGGAGATGACGATGAAGGAAGTCGGTATGACGTTGGATTTAAGCGAGAGCCGGGTCAGTCAGATGCACAGCAGTATTGTCGAACGCTTGCAGCAGCAACTCGAATCCCGCCGGCCGGAATTCGCCTGATTCCAGGTACTTGTTAATACTTCCGCTCTCTTGTATAATAGACCGTTATTTTCGGTACTGTGTCAACTCGTTTAGCCGCCGCTTCTGCGGCGGTTGATGCGCCTTTTTTACGTTATGAACGAATTTCAGCAACTCCGTCAACGTTTTGCCCAAGGCGGTCTTTACAATCCCCGCGAAGAACACGATGCCTGCGGTATCGGACTGAATGTCGATATTCAGAACCGCAAATCCCACGAAATTATCAGTCAGGGACTCGTTATTCTGAACAACCTCACACACCGCGGGGCGGTCGGCGCAGAACCCGATGTCGGCGACGGTGCCGGTATTCTCATTCAAACGCCGGACAAATTCTTCCGCAACCGCATCAAAAATTTGCCGAACGAGGGTGATTATGCCGTTGCCGCCGTCTTTGTGCCGAAGCGGGACGAAGCAGGAAAAATGCTGGCAATTTTAACGAAGACCGCCGAAGACAACGGTTGTAAAATCCTTGCTGTCCGCGATGTTCCGACGAAACCGAAAGCGGTCGGTAAGTCCGCCCGATTGACCGCACCGGATGTCAAACAGGTGATTTTGGCGAAACCGAAAACGATTAGCGATGAAATGACGTTTGAACGGCGGCTGTACATTATCCGCCGTCTCGCTGAAAAGGCGGTGAAAGCAAGCGGACTGAACGGGGCAGACGATTTTTACATTCCGTCAATGTCCTGCCGAACCGTTTGCTACAAAGGAATGTTCATTGCCTCGCAGGTTCCCGAATTTTATCCCGACCTGTTGGAGGAGGACATTGAATCCGCTATTGCCGTGGTGCATCAGCGGTACAGCACGAACACGTTCCCCAATTGGCAACTGGCGCAGCCGTTTCGGATGATGTGCCACAACGGTGAGATTAACACCATCCGCGGCAACGTTGACCGGCGGTGTGCATCACAGGAAATTATCAGTTCGCTGCACGGTTTCGATACGATATGGGGTGAGGACTTGGCAAAGATTCTGCCGATTTTCAACGACCTTGACGCAAGCGACTCCGCTTTGTTCGACAATATGTTCGAATTGCTCACGCTGTCGGGACGTTCGCTTGCCCATAGTATTTTGATGATGATTCCCGAAGCGTGGGGCGATAAATATCATCTGGGCAGAGACCACCGCGGTTTCTTCGAGTATCACGCAACATTTATGGAAAGTTGGGACGGACCGGCGGCGATTGCGTTTAGCGACGGTCGGCAGGCGGGTTCTATTCTCGACCGCAACGGCTTGCGGCCGGCAAGATACGTTGTTACGAAAAACGACCGGCTCATTCTTTCATCCGAAGAGGGTGTTCTGCCGCTTGACCCGAATGACATCGTGTATCACGGCTGCATCGCTCCCGGACGGATGCTCCTCGTCAATACGGAACAGAAGCGGATTATCGGCAACGACGAAGTGAAAGCGAAAATTACCCGCAGCCGACCGTACCGGCGGTGGGTGGATGCGAACAAAATTGAGTTGGCGCGTCCCGGTGCGGTGGATTCCGCGTCGATTGACGAAACCGCCTTATTGAAGTTGCAGGAATGTTTCGGATATACCCGCGAAGAACTTGATATGATACTGCGTCCGATGTTTGAAACCGGCGCAGAAGCAATCGGGTCAATGGGATACGATGTGCCGCTTGCTGTGTTGTCAGACAATTCCGAAATACTTTACGATTATTTCAAGCAGCGGTTTGCGCAGGTTACGAATCCGCCGATTGACCCGATTCGTGAAAAATTGTTGATGTCGCTGCGTTCCTACATTGGTCCCGAAGGTTCCCCGCTGGCGGAACATCCGTCGCACGCTCACCGTTTGGCGTTGTTCACGCCGGTTCTCACGCCGCTGGATGTCAAACAGATTTTCGAATTGAATGAACCCGTACTGAAACCGGTACGGATTGACATCACCTTTGATACGCTTTCCGATGACGGAATGCACACCGCTCTGAAAAGAGTTTTCAAAGAAGCGGAAGAAGCAATTGCGGACGGGGCAGGACTGCTCGTGTTATCTGACCGCGGCGTTTGCACAGACAGGGCGGCGATTCCGTCGCTGCTCGTATCCTCTGCTGTCGGACGGTTTCTAATGAAGAAGGGTGTCCGAAGTAAAGCGGGTTTGATTCTCGAATCCGCCGAACCCCGGCAAGTGCATCACTTCGCAATGCTCATCACTTGCGGGCTTGATGCTGTCTGTCCGTATCTTGCGGTTGAAACGATAGCAAATGAATTGCAGAAAACCAATGCGGCATCGGAAACGCCCCGTTCGTTGAGTGTTGCCGTGAAAAATTATATCAGTGCGATTGACAAGGGCTTGCTCAAAATTTTCAGCAAGATGGGTATCAGTACGATTCGTTCGTACCGTTACACATTGTCTTGCGAAGCGGTGGGACTCGCCCCCGAATTTGTGCAGGAATACTTCGGACCAATACCGTCGCGCATCGGCGGTTTGGGTTTCAAAGAAGTTGCCCAGGAAACGTTGTTGCGGCACACAGCGGCATACAAAGAGAAGCGCGGCGCAGCGGACTTACTGCCTTACGGCGGCGAATTTAAAAACCGTAAAGGCGGACCGAAACACCTTTGGGATGCCGGGTCGGTTCACTTATTGCAATATGCCGTCCGCAGCGGCAGCAAAACAGCGTATGACCAATTCTCTGTGCATATCAATAATCAAGACGACCAGCCCGTTACGCTGCGAAGTTTAATGGACTTCAAAGAAGACGGACTTATTTCGGTGCCGTTGTCCGAAGTGGAATCGGCGGACGAGTTAGTAAAAAGATTTATGACGGGGGCAATGAGTTTCGGAGCGTTGAGCCGTGAAGTTCACGAAACGATGGCGGTTGCAATGAACCGCTTGGGCAGTATGTCGAACAGCGGCGAAGGCGGCGAAGACAATGTCCGGTATAAAATCGGCAAAGACGGTGTGAACCGGTGCAGTGAAACGAAGCAAGTCGCATCGGGACGTTTCGGCGTAACGATTGAATATCTTGCCAATGCGAAAGAATTGCAAATCAAAATGGCGCAGGGGGCGAAACCCGGCGAAGGCGGACATTTACCGGGTCCGAAAGTGAACGCCGAAATCGGACGGACACGCAACAGCACGCCGGGAGTGTCGCTGATTAGTCCGCCGCCGCACCACGACATTTACAGCATCGAGGATTTAGCACAACTGATTTTTGATTTGAAAAACGCCAATCCCGTGTCAACAGTGAGCGTGAAACTTGTCAGCATTTGCGGTGTCGGAACGATTGCCGCAGGCGTGGCAAAAGGCAAAGCCGATATGATTCTTATCAGCGGCTTTGACGGCGGAACCGGCGCAAGTCCGTTGAGCAGCATTAAAAACGCCGGCGTGCCGTGGGAACTCGGTTTGTCTGAAACGCAGCAGACGCTCGTCCGCAATGAACTGCGGGGACGTGTCCGCGTGCAGACGGACGGGCAAATCCGAACCGGGCGGGACGTTGCGGTGGCTGCGTTGCTCGGTGCCGATGAATTCGGTTTCGGAACGGGAGCGTTGGTTTCTCTGGGCTGTGTTCTGATGAGAAGATGTAATGCTAACATTTGCCCTGTCGGAATCGCAACGCAGGAAGTCAAACTGCGGGAGCGGTTTGCCGGTGCGCCTGACCATTTGATTAACTACTTCCGTTTTATTGCCGAAGAGTTGCGGACGATAATGGCACGGCTGGGCTTCCGAACCCTGAAAGAAATGATTGGACGTTCCGATTTGCTGACGCAGAAAAAAATGGCCGGTCATTGGAAAGCAGCAACGGTGGATTTATCGGCAGTGTTTGCGAAGCCGCCGGTAAGCAAAGGCACAGCGGTTTCGTATTCCGAAAAACAAACGCTGGACGGTGTTACGCCGCTGATGAAACAAATTGTTGACGACACGAAGGAATTCATCAACTCATTCAATCCCGCTGCCCGTAAGCAGGTATTCGTAAAAGAGTACCCCGTCTCCAACCTCGACCGTACTTTGGGGGCAACGATTTCGTATTACATCGCGAAAAAGTTTGGTTCGGAGGGCTTGCCGGAGGACGCGGTTCAACTGACGTTCACTGGAACGGCAGGGCAGAGTTTCGGGGCATTTGCAGCACCGGGCTTGACGTTGAAACTCATCGGAGCGGCAAACGATTATGTCGGCAAAGGTTTGAGCGGCGGCAAGTTGATTCTGCAAGCGGCAGGACAAATTGCCGCTTCGGAAAACTACATCGCCGGCAAAACATTGCTCTACGGAGCGACGGGCGGTGAAGCGTATATTAACGGACGGGTGGCAGAGCGGTTCTGTGTCCGCAATTCGGGGGCCGCGGTCGTTGTCGAAGGTGTCGGAGACCACGGCTGCGAGTATATGACGGGAGGGTGCGTTGCGGTATTAGGACCGACCGGCATCAATTTTGCGGCGGGAATGAGCGGCGGCATCGCTTACGTTTATGACCCCGACCAGCATTTTGATTTGCGGTGCAATTTGGAAATGGTTGACCTCGAACCGCTGTTCTTGCAGGAGGACATTGCGAAGTTGCGGGGAATGATTGACCGGCATTATACTCATACCGGCAGCACGAAAGCAAAAGAATTACTTGATAATTGGGAACGGACAAAGAACCTGTTTGTCAAAGTGATACCGATGGAATACCGTGCGGCATTGGGGTTAACGAATCCGGTGGATTTGCAGAGCAGAAAAACAAAAGAGGAACGGGTAATGCAGGCATAAAGCATCATTGCAGGAAAGCGTATGAAACACTATCTTATCACCGGCGGGGCGGGCTTTATCGGTTCGCATCTGACTGAAAAACTCCTGAACGCCGGACACCGCGTTACCGTCATCGACGACCTTTCCACCGGTCGCTGGGAAAACATTGCCCATTTGGAAAGCGGGACAAATTTCCGGGCAATCATTGCTTCGGCAGACGACCGGCAACTGCTGGAAAAGGAAATTCCCAAACACGATTTCGTGTTTCATCTGGCAAGTGCCGTCGGTGTTAAACTGATTATTGAACATCCCGTCGAAACGGTGGAACGAATCGTCCGAACAACAGACGTTCTCGTTGAAACCTGCGCCCGGTACCGCCGTCCGCTGCTGCTGACTTCCACAAGCGAGGTCTATGGCAAATCCGATGTGATACCATTCGGCGAAGAAAACGATGTCGTAATGGGACCGACATCGAAACGCCGCTGGGCTTACGCCGCCGCAAAAATGCTGGACGAGTTCTTAGTCCTTGCCCACTATTATCAGACGCAGTTGCCGGTGTATATCGTCCGATTGTTTAACACGGTCGGACCGCGGCAGACGGGACAATACGGAATGGTGCTGCCGCGATTCGTACAGGCAGCACTGCGGAACGAACCGCTGCAAGTGTTCGGCGACGGACAACAGCAGCGGTGCTTTTGCAGCGTGTTCGATGTCGCCGGTGCTCTTGTGCGTTTTGAACACTGTCCGCAGGCAGTCGGTAAAGTCGTGAATCTCGGCAGTAATGAAGAAATCAGTATCCGGCAGTTGGCGGAAAAAGTGATTATGCTGCTGAATTCTAAATCGGAAATTGTTTTTGTGCCGTATGAGGACGCTTACGGACCCGGTTTTGACGATATGCGGCGGCGGATTCCCGATTTGCATCGGGCGAAGGAAATGCTCGATTGGCAGCCGGTAATACCGTTAAACGATATTATCAAACAACTCGCAGGACATACCTTTGACAGTGGTGTTTAGTTCCGCTTCAAGTTCTTCATCGCTCACAGGCGGCGGAAGCGGAACTTTCCGCTTTTGTTTCGGTAACACCGCCGGCTGAACCGGGGATTCGGCGAATCCGGTATGAAATTGGTCGTCATTGATTCGCCGGTAATTTACATCATTCCGAAGAACTTCTCTTTGCGGTTCGGTAATTGCCTCCAACGGAAGAAACGTTGTTACGGTACCGTTTGCTGTTAGTGTGATTAAGTACCAATTCCGTTCAAAATAAACAGCACGCCGGTATTTCGTCAGAATTATTGTGTTGCGCCCTTCGAGTTGTTTGTAAAATCTTTTTTCACGTTTTTTGGTAAATTTAACTCCGAACCGTTCTGCCGCCCGCTCTTTCGGATGAACGGGCAATGTTTGCCCGTTTTTCATTTCCGTTTCCTGTCCTTCTTTGATTTCTCGAACCGCTGGTCTTCCGCCGCTTTATCCGTGATTTCCTTCACCTGACGCATCATTCGGGTAAAAAAGCCCTCTTTACCCGACGGTGCCGCCGGCTCTTTTTGACGTTTATCTTTTTTCTTCGCACCGGAAGTGTTTGGGCTGACCGGTTCAACATCGTAAGTAGAATTCGCTGCCTTCGGCATCGCACCGGCAAGTGCCGCCTTCGGTATGAACCGCCGTTCCGCAAGTCCCCAAAGCGTCGATATAATAAAATAAACGCACAAACCGCTCGGCACTTTGAAAAACATAAAGCCCATAAAAATCATCATATATTGCATCATCGTCCGCTGCATCCTGCTCTGGTCGTCAGTCGGCGGCGGCATCATCACTGCTTGCTGAACCAGGAACAACGCAATCGTCAGAAGCGGCAGCAAATTAAAATACGGACCCAGCGCAAACATTGCAAGGAACCCCGTTCCTGTTCCCGTATTGAAACTGGTCCAACCGATGGAAGTCCAAAACGAACTCCAATCAATCAGCATATCCGGTGCGGACAAATCACTGCACCAGCGGAACGAAGACGAAATCAGCGGCGTACCGTAAAGCCCCGAATCAATCTGCAACGCCTTGTATAAACCGATAAAAATCGGCAACTGAATGAACAACGGCAAACAGCCACTCGCCGGATGATAATTGTGCTTCTTAAAGACATCGCCCTGCGCCTTCGCCCGTGCCTGCATATCGTCCTTGTACTTTTCGGCAATCGCTTTCAACTCCGGCTGAATCTCCTGCATCTTGATAGCCCCCAACGCTTGTTTTCGGCTCATCGGAAACATCAGCAAACGAACGCAAATTGTCAGCAAGACAATTGCCAAAGCGTAGGACAAACCGAACGAATGAAACGTATGCAGAAGCCACAACAGCGGTTTGGAACAGAACCAAAACCAGCCGTAAGCAATTGTGTCATCCAAACCGTACTGCGATAAAACCTTCGTATCTTTCGGACCGGCAAATACCGTGTAGGAATGTTCCATTTTTTCGTTCGGCTGCAACGTCTGCTCTTTACTTAACAAGCGGAATGAAACATCGGTGAGAACGGACCAATCGTAATTCTTTTCGCCGACACGAATCGGAAATGCCTGCTTGTGCCAAACGGCATTCTTCTCCTTGTCCGGCTTGAAAGTGCATTGAAAAAACGTAGAATCAACACCGACAAAATTCAGCGGGTCGTCCGCCCACGGCGTTTTGACCATATCCGACGCAACCACAGAATTAGCAACTGTCTGTGTCTTACCGCCTTTGTAGTTCACAACGATATCGCGGACTCCGTACCGTCCCCAGCCGGGTCCCGGTTTCGTACTGTACCAGCCGCCTTCTAACGGCAAACCGGTCGGACCGTCAAGTTGATACGCAACCGTGTGCGGTTTCGTGTCAAGATTGCGGACTTCGATTTTGAATGTCAAATCGTATTTTTCCGATAACTTGTACGTCTTAACAAATTCTATACCGTACTGCGGAACGGTTTTGCTGAACACAATTTCATTTTCGGTTTGTTTTTCGATTTTCCAATTCTTTGTCCGCAATTCAACCTTCGGCAATTCAATGTCCAGCGTGTTGTCCCGCGGAATGATGTCCCGCAGTTTAGAATTGTTCGCTGCAAGCGATGCCGGTAAATCAAGTTGCCGGTCATCAATCCGTTGCAGCGTGGTTAAAAACGATAACTGGTCGGAAGGGTTAGCGTCCGGGATTTGTCCCGGCAGTGACGCACCGTGTAAGCCGCCGAGATTCGTGTAATCGTTATAATCTTTAACGACGCTTTCAGGACGGATTACGTCCATCGGATAATACGACAGAACAAATTTCAAGCCGTCAATTTTCTGACCGTTCCGTATCAGTGTCAGCGCAATTTCATCCTTCGGTTTCGTTTTCCGCAGGTTATTCCGCAAATCGGCAAACGTTTTAATCCGGCTTGTTTCATACGTCTGTGTCTTTTTGATGAGCCGGTTAAACTCAATGATTTTATCGCCGACCTGCAAGCCGAACTGTTCCGCAGGCGTTCCTTTGCCGACAACCTGTACCGTTGCGCCGTCTTGTCCGTATTCGGCGGTTTTGACATCGGCAATGATTTGTCCCAGATAGCCGGATTGTTCGTGAACATCGCGGTACTGCGGCGTATTCAGTTCAATCCGTTCGACTGCCGCCCCTTGGTTCGTCAAGGTGATAAGCATTTTGTACCGGTCTTTCGGGTCAAGCGAACCGAGCGTGAAGTATTGCGGCGGAACATCGGTTTCCTTAACGTTAGCCGCGGTGTCAGCCGCAGCGGGGTTTGCCTCGTTGCCGTCTGCGCTGACTTCTTGTTTCACTACCGGTTTATCGAGAACGTTCTGTTCAACGGGTTGCTGCCGCGGATTGCCCCAAAAGTGCAGCATCAGAAACACTCCGAGGATGAGCATCAGGAACATTGTATTGCGTTCCTGAAAGGAGCGGCGGCTGTCGTTGGGAAGCAGTGATTGCATCAGAATTTATTCAGCCCAGCCGCTTGACGGCGGGTTTAGGGATAATTTCCCGTCATTTTACCCGATATTCTGTTTCGGACAAGGACTTATAATTGCCGGATTAGCGTTGTCCGCCTTATTTAATCGTAAAATTAAAGTTACTCTTGACTTTTTGTGTGGATTGCCGATAATTTCCTTGTGCCGGACGCATTGTTCTTCCTCCCTCCCCTTTTAGCCCAAGCACCATCGGTGCGGTCAAAATAATATCGCCGTTATCATATTCCTATGGAAGAACCAACATCGGACATTCAGTGGCATCCGGCATTTTTCGAGGCGATTCAACTCGAACTCGAAGAGTATCGGGACGTTTTGATTTTTAACATCGAGTATGATTTAACCGCCGCACCGCTTAAAATCGACGTTGTTATCATCAAGAAACGGAAAAACGTTGTCATCAAGAAAAACAGGCAGTGTTGACACAAAGATAGCGAATGTTATACTATCATTTATAGAGTTATTCTAACCCATTCACGGAGGTAGTCAAGTCGATGGATTGCAAGCACTGTCATTCGGTCAATTTTCACAAGAGCGGTTTCACTCGCGGCAAACAGCGCTACAAATGCAAGGACTGCGGACGGTACTTTGTTGTCGGCGATGACCGCACCAACGACAAAATTATTGGCACGAAATCCCT
>JAISJZ010000279.1 GCA_031261125.1 Planctomycetaceae bacterium
CCGTAATTCCTGATGAATCAGCCGCGACAACTTATTCGACAACAGCGACGTGTGCAGTTGCGTCAATCTATCCGCCCGCTTCGGCAACGTTTGACCGATAAGCGTTTCGTAAAGAGAAAATAATTGTTCGGTATTAACGTTTTCCTGCAAACCAATCGTGGCGAGAATTTGCGGCAACAAGGACGAAGCGTCATCGCAGCGCAGCGGCTCAAACAAATTGTTCGACCAGTTGGCATCGTCGTGTTCCTCTCTCACAACGGCAACGCTCTCTTGCGGAACACCGAATAAACGGTGTGCGAACCGCTCCGGCGTTTTCCGTTCAATGTTCAACTTGTTCGTTATCGTTGCCGACGTTGCAATGCACACCGGTTCTTTGTCCGCAGCGGCAAACTGTTTCAAACGGCGAATCAAACACGCCGTCTCCGCACCGATTTGTCCCGAAAACGTATGCGCTTCGTCAAAAACGAGAAATTCCAAACGGGAATCGTCGAACAACTCCGCATCGACTTGCCGCGTTAAGAGCAGTTCCAACTGCTTAATGTTCGTCAACAGAATCCGCGGTTTCTTTTCCCGCAACGCTTGCCGCGAACATAACTCTTCATACGGATGCACCGTAATCGGTTCGCCCTTGTCCCGCAACTCATTCAAAACAAATTGATAATCGGCGGCAGTCGAACCCTTCGGCAACCGTTTGCCCTGAACCTCGCTTTCATTTTCCGGCGTTTTACCGACATACATACCAAACGTAATTTCTGTTCCGGCGAGCAGTCCCCGCAAGCGGTCGAGTTGGTCTTCGGCAAGAGCATTCATCGGATAAACAATCACGGCGGTAATCCCCGGCGATGCGTCCTCGTCCCGAAGAAATAAGCAACGGCTTATGATGGGATACATAAACGTCTCCGTTTTTCCGCTGCCCGTTCCGGTGCTGACGACCGTGGGATGTCCTTCGTGAATGGATTCAACCGCCGTCTGCTGATGACCGTAAAGACGTTCAATTTGTTTCGGAATAATCTTGCGGAGATGCGGATGAAAAATGCCTCTACTGACAAAGTCGGTTATTTTCGCCCCTTCCCGAAACGGCTGCGACAGCGAAACATAAGGTCCCTTGTGCAGCGGCGTGTGCCGATGCTTATCAAGGTCGAGCAATTCGTGAAGTTGCCGATTCAAAACCGGCGACGAAAAAGGATACGCCGAACGTTGATACTGTAAAAACGTCCGTAAAAGTCCTTCGGAAAAAGCAATGGGGTTTAACATTTTTGGGGGGGATTAAATGCGAAACAATGCGAAATAACGAAATAATGCGAAAGAATAAAAAAAAATAAAATTTTTTCGCATCTTTTCGCTATTTCGCATTATTTCGCATTTAATATTATTTCGCATTCTGTATTGTTTATTTAAGCCGAGAATTAAGTATCCTATCAACGGTCGCTTTGGGGTAATGTCCGAAGTTGATGAGCAGTCCGAGGCGTGTTTCTGACATTCGCAGATAGTTTAATACTTGTGCCTTATGTTCCGGGGCAACATCGCTAACGGCTTTAATCTCAACGATGATGGTATTGTAGCACACGAAATCGGCACGGTAGGTCTTGTCAATCCATTCGCCTTTATATTGAAGCCGAAGTTCTTTTTGGGACTCAAAAGGAATGTGCTGCGCACACATTTCTCTGGCGAAACATTCTTGATACACCTGCTCCGCAAAACCGCAGCCGATTTCCCGGTACACTTCAAAAGCGGCACCTTGAATCGCATAACACTCTTCTTTGAAAATTATTTCGTCCATTGGTTTTAATATTAAATGCGAAACAATGCGAAATAACGAAATAATGCGAAAGAATAAAAAAAATAAAATTTTTTCGCATCTTTTCGCTATTTCGCATTATTTCGCATTTAATATTATTTCGCATTCTGTTATTAAAGTTACTAAAAAAGTATATCCGTTTTGACTGGTTTTTCAACGCCGAGCATTAGATTTTCGGCATGCATTTCACATTCTTTCCAACTTTCGGCAGCATCTTGCGAAAGTTGCCAGTCGTAAAATTTAGCCCCGAAAAACTTCGCCGCTTCGTCGGGAAGTTGCCAGTCATCAACGGCACAAGTTCCGCCGCTAATATCCTCGAAACAACGTTGTGCCAAGACGGTGCTGCGGCAGTGCGGCGGTAAATCCCGGTCAACACGCCAAAAACCCTTCGGGTCAAACTCGTTTTGTCTCGGCACTTCATTATGTCCGCAGTCCCGCAAAATCCATTTCACGTCGTCAAGGTCAAGCCCGTAAGCCGTAAATGCTAACGCATTACACATCGCCGTCAGCCGCGCCCGCTCGTGTGCTGTAACAGCCCAAAGTTGCCGCCAAGAAATCCCGCGCTCGCCGCCCGCTAACCACAGCGGGGCAAACATCTCACTGCAACAACTCAATCGCAATACTAACGAGTGGAGAAGGGAAAGTGTAGAGTGTAGAGAATCAAGCGATGGCAACGGGGTCTCTTGAACAATATGATAATTCAAATTTATCCCTATCAATCGTGAACGAATAGCATAATCATAAACGAAACTGTTGAGCAAAGCAGCTAAAACAAGATGATGTTTATCAAACGGTGTGTTCGATGACAATGTTGGGACAGAATTACCGCAAGGATTGCCGCTTATCAACGTTGAATACATTGACCGCTTGTTCGTTGCATTGCCAATACCGAGAAATGTAATTTTTACAGTATTCGTAATTTTCGTTGAGACAACGGCTTGTCCCATCAGGTATTGTGGTCGAACCGGTTTGTTTCCACTCAGATTCACTTCCCAAACGGCAGAGGGACCTTTTCCGCTAATCCAACCCTTTTCGCTGTAATCGTAATGTCCGACCATTCTTCCTTCGTAGAGCGGCAGGGCGATGGCTTTGCCGGTGATTTCGTTACTCACGGCGTTTTTGCCAGTGCCGGTTTTGAGCGTCAGCGGTTTGCCGTTCGCCTCCGTGAACGTTACCGTGTCAATGTCGTCCCAACGGATAAACGATTTTTTATCACGAGAAAGAATTATACCGTTAGCGGCGGATTTTAATCCGTCGGGGTGATTAACCGGTTGCCAGTTCCCCTTGAGCCAGCGGTTGTATTGGTCGGGTTTGTAGCCCCACTGTTCCCACACCGGCAGCGGCGGAAATAATGCCGAATCGTTCGTCATGTGAAATTCCGTGCTGTATTTGATACCCCAACTTTTATCGTCGAGCATCACGGCGTTTTGATAAATTTTTTCCAGTACGGCAAGGTCTCGCTCCGATTGGATTTCGAGCAGCACCCGGCTCTTCGGCGAAAACTTGCCGATTTGCGAAAGCGGATACGGATACACAAACTTTTCCGCGTCCTCCCAATCGTCGAGGTTCCGCCGCATAAATGCCGTTTGGATTTCCGCGCCCGCACCGTTGGTGCCGGGGCGAAACGGCGTTTTCCGCACAATAATCGGGTTGAACTTAAATCGGCTGTCGATATCAAAAATCTTGTTCCGGTTTTCAAACGAGAAAATCCATTCCCATTGTCCTTGCGACAGAAACAGTTGCCGAAGAGCAAGCGAACCGAGGTCGCTGTAAATGTTCGACGGAACAATGATGCCGAAACCCGCACGCGGCGTATCGCCCGCACCGTTGGTGCCGGGGCTAAACCGCAGGATTGCCCAATCGAGTTCGCAGAACGCTTTGTATAAATTCACATCGCCGCCGCCCTGATGACGGAACGGATGAGAAGCATCGGCATAACCGACGCTCTTCCCCCTTTCTTTCTCCCATTGCAACGCCGCATTGGCAAAACGGCGTTCGGTGAGTAAAAACGGTGCGGCAACATTCGACATCCAATTACTGAACGCCTTGAACCGTGCTTTTTCGGCAAGCCACGCCGTTTCAATTTCGCCGTTTTCCGTAAAATACTTTTTCTGTTTGACTATCGCGTCCTGTTTGCCGTAGGTCGTGTAAAGTAAATCGAATTGCGAAAAGAACTCTTTGGAATTCGGTTTCGCAACGTCCCACGGCGGATTACCGAGAACGGCATCGAAGCCGCTGCGGTGTTCGTTGAACACATCGGGAAATTCGAGTTCCCAATGAAAGAAGCGGTATTTTTCGGCGATGTTAGCGACGGATTTTAATCCGTCGGCGGAATAAAAATCTTTCGGCATTACGGCGTTTTCGATATCGTTTCCGTCCCAGAACCAGAGGGCGCACCACAAATCCATTTCGTTCTTCAACTGCTGATAATCGGCACTTCGGAGCAACTCTTCGTATAACTTTTGCTGTTCGGCGGTTTCGTGAATCTTCGTATTATGAATTTTCTCAAACATCGTTTCCAGATAGCGGTGTTTGGACAGACCGCTGCCGATTTTCTGTGTATCAAAGAGCGAGCCGACGAGACATTCGACCATTTCCTGTTTCGCTTCATCGGCTTTCCGCTTAATCATTTTCGAGACCGTATCTTTGTTGTAATGCACACCGTTGGTGTGGTCTTTGTCGCCGCCTTCCCGCAGCCAAGCGGCGAGGGGATAGTGTTGATACTGGTCGAACCAAGCCCCGACGAGTGCGTTGCCGGTTTTGATTTTGTGGTCGAGAAACGACAGCGGCAAACGGTTGTCCAACGTTTCGAGCCAAAGAGATATTTTGCACAGTTCGACGGCGAGCGGATTGATATCCACGCCGTAAATGCAGCGTTCAACGATGTACCGCCTCAGCACGGCTTTGCATCGGGCTTCAAATTCGGCATCGCTTCGTTTGCACGGCAATTTTTCGCGGACGAGGAGTTCTTTACCGTCGGGAGAGTAAATCAATTCGAGAATAGCGTGTCCTTCCCATTCTTTGATACGGTTGTAATAATGCAGGGAATCGTAAAGTGCATCGGTGCAGAGCCGAAGTGCGGCAAGCGGAAACGCCCCGGAACCGCACGCCGGGTCGCAAATTTTCAGCGATAAAATTTGTTCAGGCGGAGCAACTCTATCATCGCCGGAAGAAGTTCCGCCGCTAACGAGCGGTTGCAGCGTTCGTCTTGCGGTCGGCATTGCCAATTTCGGACGGGTGTAAAATGTTCCCGACCCTTTTCGTGAGCCGTTCCAGCGGACGAGATACCATTCGCCGGGATACACCAATCGGGCAATGAGCCGTTCTGCGGCGGTTTTCGTTTCGTGTTCATAACGAAACGTTTCCCGCTGTGATTTATCTTTCGGCTTCTTGACAATTTTTTGGAGTTCGACAATACGTCGGGCAATGGTGTAGGTGCGCGGTTCAGAATCGTTCACGGGTTCAGAATCGTTTACGGCGGGTTTTAATTCGTCGTCTTCGACGGGACAAATTTCGTTACTAATGTCAATGTCGTTCTCTGCATCTTCGTCCGCACCTTCGATGCTTGGGCTCATTGCTTCTTTTTGTAATTTTCCGATGAGGTCTTTGAGTTCCTTATCGTTCATTTTTTCAAGCGTATCGACGGGCAGAGCGGGTTGATTGCCGATGTTGAGAAACACAATCGGCGACCCTTCACCGGCACAGCGTAAATCGAAATCGAGCAATCCTTCGTAGAGAATCCCGATGTATTCGGCATCGAGCCGGG
>JAISJZ010000415.1 GCA_031261125.1 Planctomycetaceae bacterium
CCGAAACCGCCCTTGCCGAACGGGCGTTGAAAGACGAACAAAACCGGTTCCGCGCTGTTTTCGAAGCGTCGCAGGACGGGCTGTTTGCTACGTCCGAAGGCGACAGGAAAAAACGAGTCAATCTCCGGCTTCTGGAAATGTTCGACGGCAACGAAGAAATTTTTCTTTCACCATCGCTGAAACGGATTGCCGAACTGTATGACGAAATTGCAGAAAACGGCAGCGAATTCGTTACCGCCATTCATAACTTAAAAACAACATACCGGATGCAGCACGGTGTTCTGCGGCTTCGCAATGGAAAATTTTATGAATATCACGGTATAAGCACGGATGACGGATTTTATACCGGTTCCAAAACCCGAATTTGGACGTATCGGGATATTACGGAGCGGCATATTGTCGATGAACAACTCCGGTTAAGCGAAGAAAAATTCCGCAATCTGTTTGATTCGATGCCGGACGGTTTCGTTGTCTTTAATGTCGTTAAAGACGAACGCGGAGAAATTGCCGATGTCCGAATTACCGAAGTGAATTCGGTGATGTGCGAATTGGTCAAAGTACCGAAAGAACAACTCATCGGAAAATCGTGGGATGTACTGTTTCACGGACGGGGATTGTGTATTTCGCATCATCTCGGACCCGATTGGGCGTTGGCAATCGTTGATAGGGTACTTGCCGGTAATCGCGATACATATATCACTTATGACTCTGTGGACGACACTTACCAGCGGCTTGACGTGTTCTTTCCGAAAGAAGGACACATCGGCTTCTTCGTTTGCGATGTAACAGAACAGATGAGAGCCGATTTGGAATTGAAAAACAGGGAATCACTGCTCAATGCCATTCTGGAAACGTCCAGCGATGCCGTTTTGGCAAACTACTCGACCGGAGAAATTATTCATACGAACAATCGGGCAAAACAGATGCTTGCCTATTGGGTGAAAGAAGGACACTCCGACTTACACACGGTTACCACTGACCGCTCAATGCTGCGTTCGCTTGTGTTTGCCGTTGATTCCAACCCCGAAGAAATCCGGCGGCGAATTATTCAATTCCATCTGAACGGTGAACCGTTTGAGTATATTCTGCAAGCGAAGAACGGGCGGGTAGTCAACATTAAAGCCCACGCTCTCGCTTCTGCCGACCCCGGCGGGGCAATCATTCATATCTGGCGGTCTAACGATATTACCGGTCAATACTATGCCGAACAGACGCTTCAAACAATGCGTTCGGTAATAGAGCATATTTCCGAGGCGGTCGTTTGGGTGTCCCTCACCGGCGATATTCAATATACGAACGATGCCGCCAATAAGGTGTTCGGTTTTTCCGATGCGGAATCCTTGTTCGGAGAAAAAATCTGGATGTGCGACGCATCCGTTTCACCGGAAACGTGGAACGAGTTTGTTGACAACGTCCGGCTGCATAAAACGCTGCGGTTCGATACGGTGATAAACCGCAAAGACGGTTCCACGCTGCCGTGTCAGGTGGTTATTGACTTACTTGAACAGAACGGGAAAGAATTTTTTGCGGCGTGTATTCACGACTTGACCGACCAAACGCTGCGGATTGAAGCGGAGCAAGCGTCAATCCAAAAAACGAAATTTCTCGCCAATATGAGCCACGAAATCCGCACGCCGCTTAACGGCGTTATCGGTATGGCGGACTTGCTGCTGGGAACCGACCTCGCTCCGAAACAGCGGGAGTACGCTGAACTTGCCCGTGCGTCGGGAAAATATCTGCTGTCGCTCATTAACGATATTCTCGATTTCTCAAAAATTGAATCCGGCAAACTGGAATTGGAGTTGCTCGAATTCGATTTGCCGGAGTTAACCGAATCCATCCTCGGCATTTTGGCGGCAAAAGCAAACGACAGCGATTTAGAAATTTGCGGCGTATTCCTGACGGACATTCCGCGCAAAGTCATCGGCGATGCCGGTCGGCTTCGGCAAATCTTGGTTAATCTGATGAGTAATGCCGTAAAGTTCACGAGCAAGGGCGGCGTGAAGTTGGTTGTCTCCGTTTTGCAAAGCGATGAGCAGAAACATCTTATCCGGTTTGAAGTAACCGATACCGGCATCGGCATACCGAAAGAACGGATGAACCGGCTGTTTCAATCGTTTTCACAGGTTGACTCGTCATTTTCCCGGCGGTTCGGCGGTACCGGTTTGGGCTTGGCAATTTCCCAAGACCTTGTCAAACTGATGGGCGGACAAATCGGGGTTGAGAGTACAGAAGGCAAAGGTTCGACAGTCTGGTTCACGGTACCGCTGCGCCGTTCGGATAAAAAAGGACACGCCTCATCGGTGTTCCGGCACGGTTCGTTGGAATTAAAAAATCACCTTGCCGTTATGGTCGATGAAAACGATGTTCTGCGTGATGTCCTCTTGAAACAACTGCAAACGTGGGGAATGAACGTTTCGGCGTTCATAAACCGCGGTGATGCGCTAACGGCGATTCAAAAAGCCGCCGAGGGCGGAAACCCGTATCAGATTGCGATAATTGACTATCAACTTGACGATTCGCCCGGCATTGACCTTGTTCACGATATTAAAGATGATGCGGCATTGCAGGATACATCG
Source organism: Planctomycetaceae bacterium (assembly GCA_031261125.1). Taxonomy (GTDB): domain Bacteria; phylum Planctomycetota; class Planctomycetia; order Pirellulales; family Thermoguttaceae; genus WRKP01. Next base: position 2,580 of record JAISJZ010000415.1, read on the forward strand.
GTGATTATGCTTGTTCCGCTGTCAGGCGGCGACAGTCCGCAACTGCTGGAAGTGGGTAAAGTCGATAAAGTGATTAACAAACCGGTGTTCGGCTCATCGCTGTTCAATGCAATTTTGAACCTGCTGACCGGTACAGACGAATCTCCGAGTAAAATTGAACTGCGGCGGAGTGAATGGAAAAAAGAATGGGAGGAGAATCAATCGCTGCAACACGTTTTGAGCAATTTTGCTGCCGAAGACAAACAAAATTCCGGCAGCGGGCAGGATTGTGTGAATCCCGGTTCGCCGTTAATTTTGGTAGCGGAAGATAACCGGGTCAATCAAATCGTTGTCGGTGAAATCTTAAAACAGGCAGGATACCGCTTTGAGTTGGCTGGCAACGGTAAAAAGGCACTGGAACAATACGGGACAGGCAAATTTTCGTTGATTTTGATGGACTGTCAGATGCCGGAGATGGACGGTTTTGAAGCAACACGCATCATTCGGGAAAAGGAACCCGCCCCGCGGCATATTCCTATTATTGCTTTAACGGCAAACGCAATGCAGGACGACGAACGGCGTTGTTTGGATGCCGGTATGGATTCGTTTGTTCCCAAACCGGTCAATGCGGAAAAACTTGTCGAAACGGTCAAACACTGGCTGGGCGAAAAATAAATGCTCCTTTCCGTTTCTCATTTAACCGTTCGGCGCAATCAAAACGTTTTACTTAACAACGTTTCGTTTGACGCTGCCGAAGGAGAATATCTGACCATTATCGGACCGAACGGAGCGGGAAAGTCAACACTCTTGAAATGTCTTGACCGGATTCTTGCGGATTGGACGGGAAACATCGCACTGAACGGAACGCCCGTCCGTGAGGTATCCCGCAAAGAACTGTCCCGAAAAATGGCTTACGTTCAGCAGTCCGTTCCGTCGGGTTTTTCGTTCACCGTGCAGCAACTCGTCGAAATGGGACGTTATCCGCATCTCAAACCGCTGTCGCCGTTGTCCGAAGAAGACGAAATCGTCACTGACGAAGCGATGGAAAAAATGAACATCCGGCACTTGGCAAACCGGTTTGCCGAAACGTTAAGCGGCGGCGAAATGCAGAAGGTTCATATTGCAGCCGCACTGGCGCAGCAAGCCGATATTCTGCTGCTGGACGAACCGACAACATATTTGGACTATAAACATCAGAGCGAAATCGGACAAATTCTTCGGACGCTGAATCAGAAACACGGCAAAACGATTATCGAGGTCACTCACGATGTTAATCGGGCTGTGCTTGACGCAACTCACGTTATCGCATTGACTTCCGGCAGCGTTGTCTTTGACGGCACTCCGCAGTATTTAATGGAACCGGTTCATCTTCGCAGCATTTACGGCATTGATTTTCAATTAGTGAACCACCCGGCACTGCCGTTGAAACTTGTTGTCCCCGGCGTTTGATTCATTTTGAAAATCCCAAACCGGATTCATTTAACACAAACGTTCCCAACGTTCCGTCTTTGATGCCGAACATTGACGGATATTTTTTGTCCCAACCGGCGTTCGCCTTCGGACAGTATTGCCTTCCGTTGCCTTCGATTGCCGCAACCGCCGGTATCCGCGCCGAAAGTGTTGCCGAGTGTAAAAACGACGCACCGACACAGGTTAAATCCTGAACGCACAAAAACATCTTGTACTTCTGCGCTGCCGCCCCCATTAGCAACGCCTCGGATTGCCCTTTACACGCTTTCAACGCAACGCCGGAATAGCCCATTTTCCGGCTGTCGTGCAACGCTTCCAAATCAGTCAACGATTCATCAATCACCACCGGCTTGATTGCTGCCGCTTTGTGCATCTTGTTTTCGGGGTACGCCTTCAAGTCCCGATGCGTCGGCTGTTCGAGGTATTGCAAACGTTTAATGGCTTCCGGCGATTTCTCTTCGATGCGTTTGAGAAATTCCAAAACATATTCCACGTCCGCACAGCGTTCGTTGAAGTCCGCGGAATAGTAAAATTCACGGCTTGAAGAACTCCGGCAGATTTTGTCAACCGCAATAACCCGTTCAACATCCCAATCGGGATTATCGCCGTTAAGTTTGATTTTGATATGCGTCAAGCCGTTGTACGGTATCCATTCGGCAAACGTTTCCGGCAATCCGTCATCGAGCCGGTCTTTCACGTCTGCATCTGTCAGCGGGTCAAGCGCACCGACGAGGTGATACAGCGGCATCCGTTCCTTCGGTTTCCGCAGCGTATAGCGGTCAAGGTATTCGCCCTTAAACTCCTCTCCCAGATAGTAAGACAAATCGCAATTACAAAAATCTTTGGAAAGAAGGTTATACGCGTTTTCGTTGTGAACCCGACCGTAGGCATCGAACACAGCGGCTTCAAACGGACTGGCGGAAACAAGTTGAGCCAACTTCGGCATCGGTTCGGCTTCCGCGCCGGCAATCACCGTTTCGGCAAGCGGAGCGTACTGTTCGGCAAACTGATATGTCAATTCCAACGGATGCCCGTATTCCTTGTACCCGTTTGCCGTTTCGGTGACTTTTTTACCGAACCGGAGCATTGTGTCCAATGACGTTTGCGGGTCGGTTTTTCCGGCAGCCCACGCCCAGATATTACCGACGGTCATTGAACCAAACCCTTCGGCGGTTTTGCCGGTGCGGGTTTGAACTTTAACGGCAACGTCCAGTAGTATTACATCACGGACAACGCGTCCGCCGAACTTCATCGGGGCGCGGTAGTCGAACTGCTGTGTGGAACAGGAAACCTCGGTAATTTGTATGTCAGTTGGTTTCATCGAAATGTACGAGAGGTTCTAAACTCTCTGCTCTCTTCCTCCGTATGTTTGAGACGTTTGAATTCCCGATAGACCAAATAAGCGGCAAGAACACCGCTGCCAAAGTCGGAAATCGGAACCGCATACCAAAGACCGTCCAAGCCGTTGAATCTCTCCATTCCTTCCATCCACTTCGGTAAAAACCAAAGCAGCGGAATTAGCAGGAACACTTGTCGAACCAAGGTAACGGCAATCGCCCGTTTCGGCATCCCGTTCGACTGAAAATAGCCCGAACCGATGACAACGATACCGGCGGCAGACAGCATCGCAAAGAAAATTCGGGCGGCGTGAATACCGAGTTCAAACAACTCGCGTTCCGCCGGGGAACCCGCTTTGATAAACGGGCGCAGAATCATTTCAGGAAACACCCAAATCACAAACGTCGAAAGTCCCATAAACAGGATACCGTAAATCAGCGACAACTCCAATGTCTTCGCAACCCGTTTGTATTGTTTCGCTCCGATATTGTATCCGACAATCGGCTGCGCCCCTTGATTCAAACCGAGAACCGGAAAATATATCATCATTCCGACCACGAAGAAAATACCGAGAACATTCACGGCAATCACGTCGCCGTTTTCAATACCGTGTGCCGCACCGTACAGTTTGCCGTAAAGTCCTAACTGATTGAGTTGAATCGTTTGCAGAACGCAGTTCAGCACTTGCAGAATAAACGGCGGCAGACCGAGCATAAAGACCTGTTCCGCCAATTTTGTATCCCAGCGGATATATTTCAACCGCCACCGCAGCAGGGTCTTGCCGGACGTGTAGTGGAACATCACCCAGCCGGTTGAAAAGAGTTGCGCTAAAATCGTTGCAACACCTGCGCCCCAAATATCTGTCCGCAATACCGCAAGGAACAAGTAATCGAACACGATATTCAGCACGGCGGAAATCAGCACGGTTACCATTGCGGTTCTTGCCCGCCCTTCGCAGCGCAGAAAACCGTTGACACCGAAGGACATTTCGTGAAAGAACGCCCCGAAAAGGAGAACGGTGATATATTGTTTGGCTTGCGGCACAACGGACGGCGATGTCCGCAGCAGTTGCAGCATTTCGTTCATAAAGAACAGTCCGAATGCCAAGAACCCGACGGACATCAGGATAAACAGGAATAATGCTTGTCCGACGATACGTTCCGCTTCTTCATATTTTTTCTCGCCCAGACGAATGGAAATCAGCGAGGAACTGCCGATAGAAATCATCATACCGGCGGAGAGCATTATCGAAAAAATCGGAAACGACGCAGTTACGGCGGCAACAGCGTCTTCGTTCAGATATTGAGCGACGAAAATCCGGTTGACAATGTTATAAACCGCTCCGACGACGGATGCGGTTATCGCCGGAATTGAAAGCCGCAACAGGAGGCGACCGACCGGCTGGATACCGAGTTGCCGCGTCCGTTCTTCGTGGTCCATTCGTTATCCCTTCGTTTTTTCATATTGCTTGTATGCTGTTTCCGGTTTTGCACCATCGTGAACAACGGAACGCACCGCTTGAATCATCGCAATCGGATTTTCCGCTTGGAAAATGTTGCGTCCCATATCGACACCGGCAGCCCCTTCGCTGATTGCTTTATACGCCATTTCGAGGGCTTCCTTCTCCGGCAGTTTCTTGCCGCCGGCAATCACAATCGGCACCGGACACGCATTAGTAACTTGTTCAAAGTCCTTTTCGCAGTAGTACGTCTTGACAACGTGCGCTCCGTTCTCGGCACAAACCCGGCTTGCCATCGAAAGATACCGGGCATCCCGCACCAGTTCTTTACCGACGGCGGTTACGCCGAGCGTCGGAATCGAATACTTCGTACCGAGGTCAACTGTCTTTGTCAAATTGCGGATAGTCAACGCTTCGTTCGTTCTGTCGCCGACGGCAACCATTACAGCGAGAAGCACCGCGTTGCAACGGACGGCTTCTTCGATGTCTATCAGGCAGTCATCGTTCAAATATGTCAGAACGGTGGAACCGGCATCAAAGCGGAGCGACAGCGGTTTGCGGGTCGTCGGCGGAACAATTTGCCGAAGTGCGCCGCGGGTACACATAATACAGTCGGCATACTCGATGAGCGGTACGATGGTTAAGTCCATCCGTTCCAAACCGCTGGTCGGTCCCATAATGAATCCGTGGTCGAATGCCAGCATTACGGAATGACCGGACTTCGGACAGAACACGCGGGACAGGCGGTCTTTAATGCCCCATTCGAGGTGGGACGAACCTTTAAGAAAGTATCCTTCGTTTTTTTGCGGCATACCGATACCAAAATTTTTACCTGCTTGAACGGAATCGTTGTCGGGCATAATCATTTAGCCGAGCGGTTGTGCCGCCGGAGTGAAAGTAAGTACTACATAAGGAGTTTTTAGAAACCCCTGTAAGAATATCTTGGACACCGGAGGAAAACAAGCCCCCCGCCGGCGGAAAAGAGAAACGTAACAACTGTTACAATAATGGTAACGTTTGGTAACAAACGGTATGGCAGATTATCACAACCGCAGTCCGCCTGCAAGTTTTTTATGAACAGAAATTTGATTTTCGTATTAGGGGAGGGAGAGTTTTCATCAGGGAGTTTGCAATGACCTCGTCTATTCTTTGCCGATTTGCTATTCTCAAAGTCATCCCCGCCCTCGTTCCAGACCAAATAGTATCTACACAAATTTTGAGTGTATATTATTTGTATTTAGACAAATTACAAAGTTTAAGTAAAACAAATTTTCAAGATGAGTTGCTATTGGCTTACTTTTCAAAACAGTTCCAGT
>JAISJZ010000419.1 GCA_031261125.1 Planctomycetaceae bacterium
AAGTCCTTGAAAACGATTATCTTTCACTTGCACAGTTGCGGACGGACGAAACCGCCGAAAAATCCGTACCTAAATCCGTACCAGAACACGCTGAAAATGGGTTGTACAGCGTTGAAAACGGAAATTGTGGAATCATTGGCAAATCAATCGTAAGTGCTGATATTGCAACGCCTTACAACGATATTATACAAGAAACTACCGGCACGTTGGGACGTACCGATAGCGCATTTTTGCCCGAAAGAGGACTCGAACCTCCACTCCGTTTGACCAGAACTAGGACCTGAACCTAGCGCGTCTGCCAATTCCGCCATTCGGGCAACCCGTAGCATATTATAATCGGTAATATCCGCATTGACAAGGGGAGTGTTGCGGGCATATAATACAGAAATTAAAAGTGTCAACGCTTTCAACTGCCGCCCGTTACCTGCCGATGGACTTACACCTGCGCAATAAAGTTGTTCTCGTTACCGGTGCCGCCAGCGGTCTCGGTAAAAGCATCGCTCTGCTCCTTGCCGAAGAAGAAGCAAAGGTTGCCGTCAATTACCGGTCGAAAAAAGATGCAGCCGTTCAACTCGTTGACGAACTGCGCAGCAAATACGGTGTTGATGCCGCCGCCGTTTACGCGGACGCTGCAAACGAATCCGATGTCAAACAGATGTTCGACGAAACGGAACAGCACCTCGGCAACGTCGATGCCGTTGTCAATAATGCGGCGTACTGCGCAAATCCCGAAACAGCGTCATTGACGCTGGATGAATTCCGCAAGTGCATTGACATCAATTTGCAGGGGACATTTTTGACAAGCAGGGAATTGGTTCAGCGGCTGCGGCGGCGGAAGAGCGGCGGCAATATCGTGAACATTTCGTCGCAGGCGGCGTTGCGGGGGTCGCAAAACGGCAAAGCAGCGTATGATATGACAAAGGCGGGGATTCTCGGTTTTACCCGCTCGCTGGCATTAGAAACGGCGAAAGACGGAATTCTTGTCAATGCAGTGCTGCCCGGTTTGATGTACACGGAAATTATTGCGGCGGCGATTGATGCCGACCCGGAGCGGTTCAACAAACGCAGTCCGTTGGGACGCATTGGCCGGACAGAAGAAATTGCCAATGTTGCCGTGTTTTTATGTTCGGACAGGGTGAGTTATATGACGGGGGCAACGGTTGACGTGAGCGGCGGTTTGGCAATGCACTGAAAAGGGTGCTTGCCCGCCGCAGGCGGCTGATTTCACCATTTTTCCGGTTCTCTTTCCGGCAAACCGTGAACCGTAATGCCCGGTATCCGCTGCAAACGTCCCAGAGCGTACCGCGGCAGTCGGCAATGAAACACCGCCGTTTCGTCAGTGTATTGCTTTGACAAAATTTCCCCCTCTTTCGCCAACATTGCCGCCAAAGAACCATTGCTGACCGATGCCGTTATCGTCAAGTCCAAAAATTCTTTACTCAACGCATCACTCACCTTCACCGCCAATGTTTCTAATCTCAAACCGCTCTTCGCACTGATTGCCGCCGCATTCGGATACTTCTGCAACAGCATCGTCAGCACATCAGAATCAACAGCGTCCATCTTGTTCAGCACCAGCAGCGTGTCCTTCTCGCGGATACCCAATGCGGTCAGCACTTGATACACCGCATCAATTTGTTCGTGAACATCAACGCTCGACGCATCGGCAATATGAAGCAGCAGGTCGGCTTGATTCGCCTCTTCCAATGTCGCCCGAAAACTTGCAACGAGATGGTGCGGCAAGTCCCGAATGAAACCGACCGTATCGCTCAACAGCACGGGTCCCCAATTCGGCAAATGCCAGCGGCGGGTGCGGGTGTCCAGCGTCGCAAACAGTTGGTCTTTCACATAAACATCGGAATCGGTCAGGCGGTTGAGCAGTGTACTTTTTCCGGCATTGGTATAACCGACAAGCGAAACGGTGCGTGATGAATTTTTGCGTGATGAAACTTCCCGCTGCCGGCGGACGTGAATCTCCTTCAAGTTTTTTTTCAAGTCCAAAATCCGTTTTTGTGCCAGCCGCCGGTCAACTTCGAGTTGTTTTTCACCGGGTCCCCGCAAGCCGACACCGCCGACTCCCTGCCGCTCGAGGTGCGACCACATCCGTTTCAACCGCGGCAGAGAGTATTCCAACTGTGCCAATTCCACTGCCAAGCGGGCTTCGCTTGTTCTCGCTCTGCTTGCGAAAATATCGAGAATCAATTCCGTCCGGTCAAGCACTCTGACGTTCAGCACTTCTTCCAGATTTTTCGTCTGCGACGGTGCCAAATCGTTATCGAAAATGACAAGGTCGGCATCGCGGGCATCAACAACCGTTTTCAATTCGTCTAGTTTGCCGGTGCCAATGTATGTGGCAACTTCCGGTTTTCGGCGGCGTTGAACAATTTTGTCAAGGACTTGCACACCGGCGGCTTCGGCAAGTCCAGTCAATTCGTCCAGCGGGTCGGTAACGGTTCCTTGTCCGTCCAGATAAACACCGGCTAAAATTGCCGATTCTTTGAAAACCGTCCCGGTACGGGACAGTTGGTCGAGTTCCGCCGATACGTCAAATGCACCCATTTAGGATTTTTTCTGTGTTTTTTACGGGGAGAAGGAGGAGATGACAGGAAAATTGCCTATAAAAAATCAGGAAAGCATGGACTGGATAATTATAACGGAAAATCCGATAATAGGAACAGCGGGGAAACACCGTTACGAAAATCGGTAACGTTTCGTAACGTTCGGTAGGTATATTACCTGCCTCATTGTTTTCTTTTTACCCGTTCTGACTTTGTCCGCAAATGTAAACCTTCAGCCCGAACGTCTTCCCTCCGCGGCAGGAACACTGTCCGCGGCGGTCGTTGTTGCGGATACGCCGAAACGCAAACCGAAACCGAAGACACCAAAACCGGTGCGGGAACCGAAACCGCTGTTTTCTGATGAAACAGCACTGTATTTTCTGCGTTTGCTGAAAGGTAAAAATTACCGCGGCGGAGATTTGCCGAAGGAAATTGTTTTATCACCGGCGGCAAGCCCATCGACCGCAAACCGTTCGGCGAAACGGGACGCATTACAAGAGGAACTTGCCTTTGCTGTTAGGGAATCGCTCCTGCCGTGGCTGTGGAGTTTCTTCGTTCATTCCGTTATTCTCATTATTCTCGCTCTCCTTTTTTTGCCGAAAATTGAGAATCGTCCGTTTGAAATCCTCGGCGGCATCGGTGACGACCTCGTTGAATTTCAACAGGATTGGGATTTGGGACCCGGCAATAAGAACGATGACCCGCTCATCATTACGCCGCAGGATTTACCGCCGGTCGAAGACCCTGCTGCTGTTCCGCCGAAGATGGAAACCGTCGCAACCGGCGACACCGCCGCAAGCGATACAGACAGCAATGTCCCGCCCGGTTTGAGTTTTGGAAACCGCATTGGTTCGCATACCAATTCGTTCGGCGGCGGAGGCGGAACGGGCAGAACCGATGAAGCCGTTGTTGCCGGTTTGCGGTGGCTGATGAAAGTCCAAAGTGCCGACGGCGGCTGGCGGCTGGGAACCGCCCGCAATCCGGTGCCGAAAGAACGGGAAAACCGCAATGCCGCAACAGCAATGGCACTGCTGTGCTTTCAGGGATACGGCATCACTCACACGCCGCATCCGCAGTTAAGAGAATTCGCCAAGTCCGTTCAACTCGGCTGGCAGTTTCTCCGGCGGCAGCAGCATACGGACGGCTGTTTTTTCCGGGACGAAGGACTGGTCAAAACGGCGTTTTACGAACACCGGTTTTATACGCACGGACTTTGCACGATAGCGTTGGGCGAACTGCTGGCGATGACCGGCGACGAAACGTTGCGGGAACCGCTGGAAAAAGCGGTGCAGTATTGTGTCAAACATCAGAGCGTTGAATCCGGCGGCTGGCGGTACCGCCCTGACCGGTTCAGTACGGAGTCCGATGTGTCCGTAACCGGCTGGATTTTAATGGCGTTGAAAACGGCACAGGCGGCAGGCGCGGAAGTTCCGAACGATGTTTTTATCAAGATTGACAAATTTCTTGATGCGATGGGGCAGCACGGCGGAACGCAGTATATTTATCGGGAAGAGGAACCGGAACGGCGTTTGTCGATGACGGCGGAAGCGTTGCTGTGCCGGGAACTTCTCGGCTGGAAACATACGGACGGACGGCTGAAACAGGGTATTGAGTTTTTAACATTACCGGAGAATTTACCGGCATTTGACAAGCACTACAAACGGGACGTTTATACCTGGTATTACGCCAGTCAGGCGTTACATCATTACGGAGGCGAAGCGTGGAACGTTTGGAACAAGGCGATGCGGGAGTTACTGCCGGAATATCAGGAGAAGAGCGGAACGAATGCCGGCAGTTGGAACCCGGATGAACCGGTGAAGGACACTTGGGGAACGTATTACGGTCGGCTTTACACGACTGCGTTGTCGATTTTGATTTTGGAAACGTATTACCGGCACGGACGGATTTATCGGTGAAACCTCCGCTGCTGTAAACACGCTGCCGCACAGGACGGTTTTAATGCCGCGGCAGTACCGTCCACCGTTCCGCATTGCGGTATAAATTGATTAAACCGCTCTTTGCGCCGGTACCGCTGTCAACACTTCCGCTAATGCCGGAAACACCGATGCGGTGAACGTAATACTCCGTTAACTGCCATAACGGTAAAACCGTTGTTTCTTCAAAACAAAGTTGATGAATGTTTTGCAATGCTTTGCCCGCCGCTGCCCAGTCCGGCGCAAGTTCCAACTTCTCCAATGCCAATTCCATATAGGGACTTGCCGTACCGCACAAGCCGTCCTTGCCCAAGATTTTCGCTGCGTCAACAAGCGGTTCCTTCACGCTGCGCTCAACGAGCCAAAAATCAACGGCATCGTCCTGTCCGATTGGTTCGTTATCCCGCTCTTCGATAATTTTCACGGGTACGCCGAGTGCCTGCCATTGCCGCCGAATCATCAGTGCAATATATTCCGCCGTTTCATTTTTTGGTCGGACAAGCACCATTTCCGGCATTGCTGTTTGCTCGTTCCAATCCGGCATTTTTTCTCTCGTATGATTGAACGCCAGCAAAGACAACGCCGTTGCCAATTTTGGTTCATACATCCGCGGCTCAATGAGCGAATCATAACCGTATCCGAGCGGGTCGCCGAGTGAACGGCCTTTGATGAACGGTGCGCTTAACACGGTACCTTGTCCTGCGGTGCTGACAAGTTTTTGCAGCATTCCGCTGCGGTTCAAACCGTACAGCAATGCCCTGCGGAACGTTCGGCTCGCCGTCAACGGCTTCTTCAAATTCGGTGTCAGAAAATACACTGTCGGCACGGTATAACGTCCGAGAACGAACCGGTCGTCATCTTTTAGTGTATTCACCGCCCACGGAGCAAGCCGGTCAATCACGTCAACTTTGCCGTTCAACAGCAATTCGATTGCTTCTTCGCTTCGGAAAACGGTATGCTCAAAAATCACATTTGGACCGTCCGCCGTTTCTGTCCGCAAAAATCCGCTGCGCTTCGGTTCATTCAATTCCAGCCGGTAATTACCGGCGGAATTTTTCAGCGGAACGGCGAACAACGCTTCGGGAATCAGGGCGGAATGCCGTAAACGAATTTCCAGTTGTTCTCCCGAAAGAAAGTCAATATCCGCAGCGGAACAGTTAAACAGCGATTGTGCCGTTTCGTTAATGCCGGCGGATTGCACCGTCAAACGCAGTCCGCCGGGAATCCGTTCACTGGTTCCGAGAGCAGTTGTATAGACTCCGCCGTCCAAACCCGGACGAACATAATCGTACATCATTCGGGAAATAAGTTGTCCTGTGCGTTCCGCCGCCCAATCGGGAAGAACGGAGGGCAAGCCCTTCCGGCTGACGGCGGGACAATTTACGGCGACATCAACTCTCACCGCAGAGCGGTTCAGTTGTATTTGCCAGTCGTTCAGCCCTTTTGAGGCACCGGCAACACGTCCGATGAGTTGTCCCAACTCTTCGGAATGTTTCTTGCCTGTCAACTTTTGCCGGTCGAACCATTGAATCAAACCGTTCAGTCCTGTAACGGACTTCAACGCTTCTTCACTGTGTAAATGAGCGGCGAGAAAATCCTTTTGTTCTAATGCGTGTTTCGATTCGGCAATCGTTTTCAATTCTTTTTCCAAGAACCGGTTCATCAATCCTGCTGCCGCTGCGTTTTCGGGGTACGCTTTCATTAACCGAACAAGAAAATGAATGTATTCCGGTTCTTTGCCGCCGTCCATTGCCGTTTGCAAGGCACTCGCCCACGCTGTCTCCAATTCGGAGTACGCCGGATTCTGCGCAAAAACGGATTCAAACCGCATTAAACCGGTTTGAAAATCGCCGGACTTCACGCGGTACATTCCTTCGGCAAAAAGAAACCGCTGTTCCGCCGCTGCATAATCCGAAAGTTCACTGCGGTACCTTTCGAGAAAACGCAGGTAATCGAACATCCGGTCGAATTTTGCCGGCAGCGTTTTCCAATCGTTGTCTTTCGGAGAAAGAGCGTTAACTTCTTCGGACAATGTTTTGAGGCGGTCAACGAATTCATCGCGGACTAATTCGGAGAACAACTCGACGCGTGCGATGAAGTTCCAGTTGATTTGGTATTCTTTGAGCGGATTGTTGACGAACCGGAGCGTGAGTTTTCCGTTTTGCGGCAGGGGATTCGTCCGCACGCCGGCACGGAACGTTATCGGCTGAATATCGAAAGTTGCCCCGCCGTAAAATGCGGAGAGTGTAATACGGTTGAAGGGCAGTTTTTCGTACAACGGCTGCGTTTCCTCTTCGGCATTGCTTAACAGCGGAGCGAAAAGCAAAACGACGGTGTACAGAATTGATAAACGAAAATGGTTCATTATCCCCTCGGCATTGCAATCACGCCGCTTCGGACGAGTTCGACAATACCGAACGGACGCATCGTGTCGATAAACCCTTCCAGTTTTGATTCATTGCCGGAGACTTCTATCATCATTGTTGCCGAACTGACATCGACAACTTTTGCCCGGAACACGTTCACCATTTCGAGGATTTTACTGCGTGCGCCGGGCAGTGCTTCGACTTTGATGAGCATCAGGTCGCGGGCAACGTGTTCTTTGTCCGTAATATCTTCGGCACGGACGACCGTAACGAGTTTTTGCAGTTGTTTCAGCACTTGTTCGCTCACTTTTTCATCGCCGACTACGACAAATGTCATTCGGGACAGTTGATTTTTTTCGGTTTCGCCGACGGCTAAACTGTCGATATTGTATCCGCGGGATGCAAGCATACCGGCGATGTGCGATAACACGCCGGGAACATTCTGAACCAGTGCTGAAATAACGTGCCGCATAAAAAAGGACAAGGGTAAGGAGCAGGAAACGGTTGAATATACCTTATAACGCCGCTTTCGGCAAGGGAACCGGACGGAGAAAAATTGCTCTTTTCCCGTTCTGAAAAATTTGGTATTGTCCGGTATGTTCTGCGCATACCGGACATTATTTTTGTTATATTTTATTGCTCTGACTGTTTCCGCCGGGGCAGCGGAAAATGTTTGGCAAACACTGTACGCCGAAAAACGGGCAGCCGTTTCAACAGGACAAGTTCCGTCGCTGACACTGCCGCCGGAATCGTGCCTCATTCTCGGTGCGGACATTGCCGAATGTCCGCTCGTTATTGAAGACCTGAACATTGCGCTGAACGTCAAATCCTCTTCCGCCGGTGTTGCCCTCGGTGTTCTCGTTGTTTTGCCGAACGTAAAGGACCCCGCAACGGGACAGCCGCTGATGTATCTTGTTGCCGGTTCCAAGTACAGCGGTTCCGGGCAGTGGGAAACCCTCGGTTTTTTCGACAAAGACGGCAAAAACGAATTGAAAAAACGGGTTGAGCAACTGGCAACTTTACTCCGGGCGGAACACATTCAAAAATCATACAGCATCAGCGGTTCTGCCGCAGGTGTCGCCGGTAATTGGGACTTGAACGGTAAATATATCGCAAAAGTTGTTTTGTACTGCGAATCCCTATCGAACCAAACGGAACAACGGATGCTTGAAGTTGCCGCTGTGAACATTTCCGGCATCGCAAAATCCGGCGGAACAAGTTCCGCTGCTGACACTGTTTCCTCTATTCTTAATCTTACCGGATTTCAATTAACAGCAAGCGTTAAAACAACGTTTATGCCGGGACAATTCAACGAAGGAACCACCGGTTACACCGAATGGAGAATGGAAAACGGTGAACGGTTTCAACGAACCCGTTTAATACAGGATAACCCTTCTGTGCTGCCGGCTGCCGGCTACCAACTGCCGACGAATTCCTCTCCTGCTTCGTTAATGCAAATCAAACTGACCGGCAGCGTGCTGTCGGTTGACGATATACCGATTGGGGCGAGAGTGATTGAGTACAACAACGAACCGCTGGCGATGCTGCGGAAGTTGGAATTCAATGCCGTTTGGGTGAAAGGAACCGCTTCGGCGCAACTGCTGCAAGAGGCGCGCGATGCCGGCGTTTGGCTGATATGCACGCCGCCGAGTCCCGCCGAATTACAAAGAGCAACGAAATACGACAAGTCCGTGTCGGAACTTGTCCCGGCGGATAGCACAAGCACCCTCGTTAACAATTACGACAACGTGCTGGCTTGGAATCTCGGCGATGAATGTTCGCAGGCAGACCACGCCGTTTTTGCCCAATGGGCTGCCGTGTTGAAAAATGCCGACCGCATCCGCCGCCGACCGGTTATCTGTACCGCCCGAAGCGGCGTGTATGATTACAGCCGAATCGCCGATATTCTGATGATGCGGCGCGAACCGATGCTCTCGTCTCTGGAAATGGCTCAACTGCGGACGTGGCAAACGGCATATCAAACGTTAGCCCGGCCGGATACAACGTTCTGGTGCAACATTCAAACACAAGCATCGGAAAAATTGCAGAATCAATGGGCGATGTTTGAAGGCAATCCGCCGTACATCTGCCCGTTTTCCTACGAACAAATCAAGTTGCAGGTGTATAGTGCGCTTGCTTCCGGTGTTCACGGTTTTGTGTTTTCGTCGAATACGCCGCTGACGAATAACGACCCGGAAACAGAATTCCGGCGTACAGCGTTAGAATTGATAAACTGGGAATTGCAGATGATTGAAGAATGGTTTGCCGGAGGACGGACTTCGGCAGAGTTGGCGAAGTCGAACCGCAAACCGATGAGCAGTGCCGTGATTCAATCCGGTTTTTCCCGATTGCTTGTTCCGCTTTGGAATGAAACGCAAAGTCAATCTGCCCTCGGTCCTGCCGTCGCGGGCAATTTACAATATACGATTGCCGGTATTCCCGAAACGTACAACGCTTATCATTTGGTTCCCGGTCGGCTGTATCCGCTGGATGCCCGGCGGGTTGCCGGCGGAATGAAAATCGAACTGCCGGAGGCGAATCTGAACTCGCTGATTTTTTTTGGCGAAACGGATGCGGTGTATGCGAAAGTCGGACAACGGGCGAAGATGCTCGGACCGCGGGCATCCTATCTGGCGTGTCATTTGGCGGAGTTGGAACTTGCCGCAACGGAACAGGTTCTCTCGGCACTGAAACAAGCGAAAGAAGCCGGTACGATGCCGGTTCATCCGAAAGACAACTTGCCGCTTATTTCGGTGCCGGAAACGGAAACGCAGTTGAAATCCACGAAAGATGCGATTACCTTTGCGAAGGAATTGACACAACGTCATCCGCCGGACTATGCCCGGTCTTATCTGCAAGCGGAGACGGCGACCCGCGGTCTTCGGCTCATCGCACGGAATATGATTCAGGAGGCGGTGCGGAATGATTTGAATCCGTGTATGACCCCGGTGTCGGTATCGTTTTTTACGCTGCCGCTGTACATCATTGCTCAACAGCGGACAGGCGGGGCGAAACTGGAACCGGTGAACCGGTTAAACGGCGGCGATATGGAAAACATCGCTTTGATGAACCAAGCGGGCTGGGAAACGGTGTCGCACAAAGTCGATGGTGTCGCTCCGCCTCTGCGGAACACAGTACCGGCAGCAAGCCGAACTGCCGGAAAAAACGGTTTGCAGTTGATTGTTTCGCCGT
Organism: Planctomycetaceae bacterium; assembly: GCA_031261125.1. Classification (GTDB taxonomy): domain Bacteria; phylum Planctomycetota; class Planctomycetia; order Pirellulales; family Thermoguttaceae; genus WRKP01. The sequence goes on from JAISJZ010000419.1 coordinate 10,051, forward strand.
TGAATCCTGCCGAAAAACCGTTGACGCTTGAAACGGTGCCGGTTTGGCTTACTACGCCGCCGATTCCGGTGCGAATGGGCGAAATGCTCTGCGTCAACGGCTGGGTACGGATTCCGCAGACATTGGAATCAACCGTTGACGGACTGATGATTTTTGATTCGCTCGGCGGCGAACCGTTGGCACTGCGGTTCACGGGAACAAAGGGTGAATGGCGGGAATTCGCGTTTTACCGGATTGTACCGGCAGACAGCAATTATTATATTTTCTTCGGTTTGAACGGATTCGGTGAAGCACAGATTGACGATGTACGTGTTTGTGCGGTTCAATTTGCCGAGCCGAAAGAGCCGTCTTCTATGAAGGCGGCACCGGAACAGCAGAATCCGTCGATGATGCAGCGGTTAAATCCGTTCCAGTATCTTCCGCCGCTGCCGAGGTGGAACAATCCGTGAAAAACAGGGCTTGACACGGTTCTTTCCATTTGGGATAATGAGGTTGAACTGTATCCTCCAACCGCAAATAACGATGTACCGCAATACGCTTTTTACGAAACGTTCCGGTTTTACCCTGATGGAATTACTGCTCGTAATGGTAATTCTTATCGCCTTGTTCGCAATGGTGATGCCGGCGTTGATGAATTCGCAGAAAAATGCCAGAATTAAAGAGGCAACCATCCGCATTAAAAATTTCGAGGGAGCGTTGGAAACATACGCCACCGAAAACCGGGGTTATCCGACCACGGAACAAGGACTCGATGCCCTGATTTTCCTGCCGGACAACTACGGACAAATGCAGCCCGGTCAGATGCAGCCGGGCGGAATGAATCCGATGATACAGCCGGGGGACGGCGGAATGGGAACCGGAACCGGTGCGTTTGGAGCCGGCGAAGCAACCGCAGTGGGACCGGAGTTGCTCAACAACGGCGGCGGTTTCAGCGGAGGCGGCGGAATGGGCGGAGCAGGCGGCACGGCAATGCCAATGCAGCCGAATATAGGCGGTGGTGGCGGTATGGGTATGACCGACCCGTCGATAGGAATGGGTATAGGAGGCGGTATGGGTATGACCGACCCGTCGGTAGGAACGGGTATAGGCGGTACGGGAATGGGAACAACCGGTACGCTGGGCGGTTGGACACAGCCGTTGTCGAATCCGCAACTTTACACGCAGAAGCGGCAGCGACCGGTAAAATATCTGGACGCAAACGAGATACCTAGCGACCCGTGGGGACAGCCGTACCGGTATGACAATAGTATGCAGTACGGCGGCGTTAATCAAACGGGAACGGCACAGCCGGCGATTTGGTCGGCAGGTCCCGACAAGCAGGACGGTAATGATGACGACATTCGTAACTGGGACCCGGTTGTGGCGCAAAACCTGATTGCACAAAGACAGCAGCAGGTTCAGCAGCAAGGATACGGAGGGATGACTAACCCGCAGACCGGTATGACCGAGAACCTGATGGACCCGACAAATCCGATGGGAACACCTACGGGGATGCCGAATCCGATGGGAACGCCTACGGGAATGCCGAATCCGATGGGAACGCCTACGGGAATGCCGAATCCGATGGGAACGCCTACGGGAATGCCGAATCCGATGGGAACGCCTACGGGGATGCCGAATCCGATGGGAACGCCTACGGGAATGCCGAATCCGATGGGAACGCCTACGGGGATGCCGAATCCGATGGGAACGCCTACGGGGATGCCGCCGTCGCCGATGGGACCGGGAACGTAATTCAATGCAGCAAAAGCCCGAACTCCTTGCTCCTGCCGGCTCGCTTGAATGTCTGCACGCCGCCGTTGAAAACGGTGCCGATGCCGTCTATTTCGGTATTGCCGGTGAGAAATTCAATGCCCGGACACGGGCGGCAAACATTCCGCTTGACCAAGCCGGCGAAGTAATGTTTCAACTGCACCGCCGCGGAATGAAGGGCTATGTTGCTCTCAATACGCTGGTTTTCGATGACGAACTGCCGGAAGTTGCTGTTCTTATTACGGAAATTGCCAAAGCCAATGCCGACGCAATTATTGTTCAGGACTTCGGCGTTGCCCGGCTGGCACAACAGGTCTGTCCCGATTTGCCGCTGCACGCTTCAACGCAGATGAGCATTACTTCGCTGAAAGGGATTGAAACGGCACAAACGCTCGGCATCAAACGGGTTGTTCTGCCGCGGGAACTTTCGATTGAACAAATCGAATCGCTGCGGAAAAATACCGAAGTTGAATTGGAGTGTTTCGTTCACGGTTCGCTGTGTATTAGTTTTTCCGGTCAATGTTATGCCAGTTTGGGACTCGGCGGACGCAGTGCGAACCGTGGCTGCTGCGCCCAGCCGTGCCGGCTGGCGTACCGAATTGAGAACCTGAAAGAAAATTCTTCCTTGCCCGTTCTCAATTCTCAATTATTAAGTCCGACCGACTTATGCGCATTGCCGCTGCTGCCGCAACTCATTGCTGCCGGTGTTCATTCTTTGAAAATCGAAGGTCGGCTTAAACCGCCGGAATACGTTGCCGAAACAACCCGAATTTATAGGGAAGCAATAGATAATGAACAACGGGGGACGAAAGATACGGGACGAGCGGAAGACGCAATGCAGCGTTTGGAGTTGACGTTTTCCCGCGGTTTTTCGACCGGCTGGCTTGAAGGTGTCAATCCGAAACGGTTGGTGCCGGGCAACATCACCGACCACCGCGGAACGCTCGTCGGCAAAGTGATTGAAGTCCGCCGTGATGCTGTTGTTGCAGAATTGACCACTCCCGTCAAACGCGGTGACGGTGTGCTTTTAGCGGCGGAACTTGTTCCGTCTCCGCAAGGCGGACGGGTCTATGAAATCTTTCAGGGCGGACAGTCCGTTCAAGAAGCGGAAATTAAGCGCAATTCTGCGAAAGTTGTTTTGACGTTTGCGAATAATTCGATTAACGCCGATAGTGTGAAACTCGGTGGTGCTGTCTGCAAGACCAGCGACCCGCAGTTGGAGAAGGAAATTCGTCAGAAGTTAGAATCGAAGACAACGCAGCGGCGGGTGCCGTTGACAATTTCTGTCAGAGCAATAACCGGACAAAAGTTGTCCGTTGACGTTCAAACACCGTTCGGGGTATCGGTGCATCTTGAAAGTGAAATGCCGCTGGAACAAGCCCGGAAACATTCGTTGACGGCGGATGTTCTGCGGGAACAATTCGACCGATTGGGCGAAACGGTTTATTCGCTCGGAACGTTGAATGCCGTGATTGAAAGCAGTCCGATGGTGCCGTTAAGCGTCTTGGGAACGCTGCGCCGGGAAATGATTGAACGAATCGGGAATGAAGAACGGAGAATAGAGAATGGACAGCGGGAAAATTACGAATTACGAATGGCAAATTACGAAGCGGATGAAATAGACAGCGTTCCGAACAACGGTCATTCTCCGTTTGTTCATTGGCTTATCCGTAATCCGCAGACGTTTCATAATACCGAAGAGTTGGAAAAGGTATTCGCGGTGAGTAAATCTGTTTACGTTGAACTGCACGATTTTTCGGAATACCGCGATGCGAAAGAACGTTTAGAAACTGCTTCAACGGCGTGCGAGTTTGTGATTGTTTTGCCTCGAATTATCAAGCCGGGTGAAAACCGGGTTTTGAAGCGGTTAGCGAATTTGGAACCCGATGCCGTTGTTGTCCGTAATTTAGAAGAGTTAGCGTTTTTTCGGGAGCGGAAGATTCCGATGATTGCGGACTTTTCGTTGAATGCCGTGAACCGGTTAGCGTTTGAGCAACTTCTCGATTGGGGTGTGATTCGTATTACTCCCGGCTGGGACTATTCCGTTTCATTTAACCCTGGCAGCAAAACGGGATTCCCGGAGCAATATCTGGAACATATCGTCAAAGGACGGATGCCGCTGTTCACGATGGAACATTGCTTATGGAAAGCGGCTCTGCCGTTTAACCACGCTGCTTGTCAGCGGGAGTGTATGACGCATCCGTTGAAAATCGTTGACCGTAAGGGTGCGGTGCATACGGTTCGGTCGGATATGTTTTGCCGCAGCATCGTCGAACGGTCGGAACCGGTGCTGATAGACCCGGTGCCGCCGCATTGGCAGCACATCAGGGTCGAGCGGGACGGATGCCAGTAAGGATAAGGCACAACTTGTCAGAGCCGACCGGATATTTATCAGTACTGCAACGGCACGAAAGATTCTGCCGCCAAAGGGGTGCATAAAAATTTCCCCCCCCTATTGACAACCAATAGTATCTACACAAATTTTGAGTGTATATTATTTGTATTTAGACAAATTACAAAGTTTAAGTAAAACAAATTTTCAAGATGAGTTGCTATTGGCTTACTTTTCAAAACAGTTCCAGT
>JAISJZ010000108.1 GCA_031261125.1 Planctomycetaceae bacterium
CTTTGCAACAACAAGATTCGGCTTGATGACAACATTCATACCGGAACGCAACCGCTTCCCGACAGCAGCATCTTTGAGCAACGTATAGGTCATTTCCGTTGCATTTGTTCCGTAGATGATTGTGATGTCTGACAATTATTACTCCTGTTTCGGTCGGCTATGTTTGTTTGGTATTTTTATTGTGAATACAGTCATCGCTCTGATAATTTTGCAAGCGATTGTCCGGCATCGTAAGCTCGTTTCAATAGTTCCGGCGATAAAACGAATGTCGGCGAAGAGGTGTTATAGCAAAGTAAGGTTTCAACGACATACCAGCCGAAACCTTTTAGAATACCATTCGTCGAATCAATCGCGTTTTGGTATGCGGCGGCATCGTAATAACCTTGCGAATAAACCGTAACGACTCGCTTACCGGGATGTCGCGGAGCAAAGCCGCTGTCCTTGGATTCGATCATCGAAAACATTCGGTCGATCCAGATTTTCGTTTGCGCCGTCACGCCGCGGCAGTATATCGGTGTCCCCAAGATAAGTGCTTCCGCCTGATGAATTTCTTCATACGCCGATTGCAGCGGGTCTTGAACGGCGCAGCCGTCGTGAGTTCGGCAATAATTGCAACCTTGACACGGACAGATTCCTTCGGCATTGAGGTCGTAAAACTTGGAATCGTCACCTTGTGATTCCGCTCCCCGTAGGATTTCTCGTATCAACGTGTTGGTGTGTCCGTTCTTTCGCGGACTACCGGAAAAAGCAATGATTTTTGGCATAGTAAGGTTTTTCAATTTGTTGATTGTAAGGAAATCACACCGGAGCGAACAAGCAGGTATGCTGCAACGGCTCCAAACAGGTTGGAACAGAGGTCAAGCGACGTGTTAATATAACCGCCGACACCCGTTTGTGGAAGCAGGACGACCAGAATAAATTCGATGTTTTCATTCAACGCTCCGAGACCAACACCGGACATAATGACGATGAGACCAATGGAAAACCGCTTCATCTCCTTCGGCGGCAAAAAATTGGCGAGCAGATGATACATTATCAACGTTGAAATGTCGAAGCCCTATGAGCGAAACGAAAACAATGACGACGACATAAATCAAAAATTCGTGATTTGTCGTCCATAAAAACCGAACGCTGAACAACAGCGTCATCACCGCTAAAATCGCTGCCAAAATGTAATGCTTGCGTTGGAACATTTCTTAAAATCCCTGTTTATTCCACGATAACAACGGTGTTTTCTTTCCTTGCCGCCGCTGCCGGAGGCGGGCAGTCGGCGTAGCCGAAACAGGCACATCCGAAAATTTGGTTTGCGTTGGGAATACCAATTCTGGTCATATACTTGCGGAAACCCGGCTCGTCATTGAGTACGTTCAGTTGGTTAATCCAACACGAACCGATGCCGAGCGAATGAGCGGCGAGGAACATATTACCGAGAAACAAGGCACAATCGAATGGAGCGTTTCGCGGCGAAGCGGTTGTGTTGCCCGATACAATCACAAACGTTGGTGCGTGATAATTGACAGTGTATGCCTCGCTTCCGACATAATCCTTGTAGGGATTGTCCGACATCCGAGCCGTTGCCGCCTTGACTTCGCGGTTGACTTCGGCGATTTTGTCGAGTCCCCGCACAACGACAATGTGCCACGGTTGCCGTCCCATTGCACTGGGAGCGTGCAGACCGGCACCGAGTATCTGTTGCAGAATTTCAGCCGAAAACTGCTCTGGTTTATATTTGCGAACACTTCGGCGGGTCAATATCGTCTTAATGGTTTCGTTCATCGTTGCTCCTAAATCGGGTTGAATGAAAATGACGCTTCCATTCTATTCTATAAACGGTCTGCTGTCGAGTGTTTATCCCGATTGTTGGAGCGATAACCTTTCTCATTGATACTTGTGAAAGTAAGCCGGGACCGAACAAATACGGACCTAATCCGAAAGGATTGCAGCAGCACCTTTCTTTTCAAAAACAGGAATGAAGTTTTCGATACGGGAAAAACCGATTGACGCAATGCCGTAATCGGTTAAAATAAAAACCGGTCGTTAGCCATTAGTCATTTGTCATTAAAATGTCCCGATTTTTGCCGATGTCCGCCGATGAAGTGAAACAACTCGGCTGGGACAGTGTTGATATTGTTTTTGTTACCGGCGATGCTTATGTTGACCATCCGTCATTTGCTAACGGTCTTCTAACCCGGCTGCTTGAAGATGAAGGGTACCGCGTTGCCGTTCTTGCCCAGCCCGATTGGCACAGTGCCGCTCCGTGGAAACAATTCGGCAAACCGAATCTGGCGTTCTGCATTTCGGCAGGTAATATGGACTCGATGCTGAACCATTACACGGCGAACCGGAAAGTCCGCAATGAAGACGCTTATAGTCCCGGCGGCAAAATCGGTTTGCGCCCCGACCGGGCGACGTTAGCGTACAGTCAGCGGGCGAGAGAGGCAGCGTCGGCACCCATTATCATCGGCGGGATTGAAGCGTCTTTACGCCGGTTGACGCATTACGATTATTGGAGCGATAAACTCAAACGTTCAATTTTGCTTGATTCCAAAGCAGATTTACTCGTTTATGGAATGGGCGAAGTACCGCTCTTGGAAATTCTGCGGCGGTTGAAAAACGGCGAATCCGTTGAAACGATTCGGGATGTCCGGGGAACCGCGTACCGGTTGAAACAGACGGAGGATTTGCCGGAGGAAACGGAAACAACACTTCATTTGCCGTCGCACGAAGAAGCCGAAGAGGATAAATCGCAGTTTGCCAAGATGACGCGGTTGATTTATCAAAATCTGAATCCGTATCTCGGTATCACGCTTGTCCAAGAACACGACAAGGAAGCGGTCATTGTCAATCCGCCGTCATTGCCTTTGGAAATGAAAGAATTAGACCGAATTTACGCTTTGCCGTTCACTCGTGAGAAACATCCGTCTTACGGACAGCAGAACATTCCGGCGTTGGAAACGGTGAAGGATTCTGTTGTGTCGCACCGCGGCTGTTTCGGCGGCTGTACGTTTTGCGCCTTAACCGCCCACCAAGGAAAATTGATACAATCCAGAAGTAAAGAATCCGTACTTGCGGAAATATCCGCCGCTTCAGCGGCGGATAAACGAACTATTTCCGATGTCGGCGGTCCGTCGGCGAATATGTACGCTTTGGACTGTAAAAACGAGCAGGCGAAAATAATTTGCCAACGCTTGTCGTGTCTTGTGCCGGACATTTGTCCAAACCTGAAAACGGACCACGCCGATTATCTGAAACTCTTAAACGAAATCCGCAAATTGCCGAACATTAAAAACGTGTTCATTGCTTCCGGCATCCGAACCGACTTGGCGTTATGCGATAAACAGTTCGTTAAGGAAGTTGCGTTACACTATACCGGCGGACACTTGAAGACCGCACCGGAACACACGAATGCCAATGTTCTGCGGTTGATGAATAAACCGCCGATTGAGAACTATGACGAATTTTGTCAGGAATTTTTGTCAGCCGGAAGCACTTGTACTCCGCCGAAAGAGCAGTACATTGTCCCGTATTTAATGGCAGGGTTTCCCGGTACGACGTTAAAAGCGGCGGTTGAAACGGCGGTCTATCTGAAACAGCACGGAATTCATTCGGAACAGGTTCAGGAGTTTATTCCGGTTCCGTTTTCGTTAGCGGCAGCGATGTACTACACGGGCATCAATCCGTTGGACGGGCAGAAAATTTATGTTCCGACCCGATTACGGGAACGGCGATTACAGAAGGCGTTGCTGATGTGGGATAATCCGGCGTTTTATCACGATGTTAAATCGGCTTTATTGGAAGCGGGGCGGGCGGATTTAATCGGTAATTCGCCGGAGTGTTTGATTAAACCGTATCCGCCGAAAACAGCGGCGTTGCGTCAAAGTTCACGGGTTCGCCGGTTGCGGAAGCAAAACGAACGGGACAAGAAAACAAAGCAGGAGCGGCGGGAACACTTTGAGGAATTGAACAAACAGAAAGATGTGCGGCAGGAACGGAAAAATCTAAACCGCAAACCGGCAGTCAACAAAACGTTTCCCGCGAAACGCAGCGGCAGCAGTCCGAAACGTTAACAGGCGGCAAACGGTGCGGTGTATTTAATCGTTTCAAACTTCGCTTAGCGCACGGCGTATGTAATCCGCTCTGACAACGTCCCGTTCGGAAGAAGTCAATTCTTTACCCTGTATTTTTTGAAGATGAGCGGGCTGCGTGTTCAAAAACAGTTCGTTGACCACAGTCAGCGGAATACCATCAAGAATCTTCATATTGACCCCAAGCCGAATGCTCGATAAGTGGTGCATCGTCTCGGCAGTGCCAATCGTTCGGGCTGTTTTGAGCAGTCCTTCCGCCCTGCCGCACCGGTCGAACAGGAATTCTTTCCGCTCTTTCAGCAAGTATTCACGGGCTTGCCGTTCGTAATTAACAATCTGCGGTACCATTGTGCTGATTTTTTCCAGCAGTTCTTCTTCGGTTTTACCCAGCGTTTGCTGATTACTGATTTGAAAGAAATCGCCCGCCGGCTGTGTTCCTTCACCGTATAATCCGCGGACGGCTAAATTGACTTTTTGAAGCGACCGAAATACCTTGTCAATCTCTTTGGAAATCACCAACGCCGGAAGATGCAGCATTACGCTGACTCTCATTCCGGTTCCGGTATTCGTCGGACACGCCGTCAGATAACCGTACTTGCGGTGAAAAACGTAATCCAGTTTGCTTTCGAGTTTATTGTCAATATCGTTAATCCGTTTCCAAACCTTATACGGTGCAAACCCGCCGGTCATTGCGCACAGCCGCAAATGGTCTTCTTCGTTAACCATTACGCAGAATTGCTCTTTCTTGTCAATCAGTGCGGAACGGGTCCCTGGGGACTGCGACAATTCCCTGCTGATGAGTTGCCGTTCGACGAGGTAAGCCCGTTCTAATTCGTCAAAAGCATCAACGGCAGCGCAACAGTATTTTTTCTTGTCGAACACTTCGGCAGCAGCAGCGGCAACAGCCGCACAGACCGCTTTCCGGTCTTGTTCGGAAGCCCGCGTTTGAAACGGAAATCCTGCAACGTTTCGGGCTAACCGGATACGGCTGGAAATCACAATGTCGTTGTCGTCCCCTTCGCTGCGCAGCCATTCGCAGCCCCCTGTGAACATTGTGCTGCTCCCTGTTATATCTGACATTCCGTTTCCATCTCCTTTATTTTGTCCCGCAGAACGGCAGCCCGTTCATAATCCTCGTACAGGACGGCATCTTCAAGGTCGCGCCGCAGTTTGATAAGCAGCGTTTTGCGGTTTGTTCCCTTCTGCGCCCGTTTCGGTACTTTACCGATGTGCTGCGTTTCGCCGTGAATGTTCAGAATCAACGCTTCGAGTTGTTTCGGAAAGTAATCATAATCGTTCGGACAGCCGAGGCGGCCCGTTTGCCGAAATTCGTAAAAACTCATTCCGCAGACCGGACACGTTTGCTGGTCAAGTTCTTTTAGTTCATCGGCGGCTTTGCCGACGGAGACCGGCTTCGGACTGCCTTTTGACAGCATTGCCGCCAGATTTCCGACCGGTTCGGGGCTGCCGGAGGAATTGCTTAAATAATCCCGTGCGTGTTCTTCGCAGAGATGATGTTCCACGGGTTTGGAATTGGTCAACTCTGTGATATGAAACGTTGCCAGTTTACCGCATTTTTGACACTTCATTGCCGTTAAACCGGTGTAATACCGGTGATTGTTGCTTTCTAGTGTATCATACCGGAGAACGTTCGGCAATAGGCAAGATATTAGCCGTTGCCTGACGGCAACGGCTGGGCAGTTCAGATTTTTTACGGCGTAATGATTTCAATGTTGCGGAACGCAATCGGACCGTGATTGCCTTGCAGCATCAGCGGACCGGTCGGCGACTCGTTCGGCGATAATTGTCCGCCGGTCGGTCCCTGCACTTCGACATTTTCCTGCACCGTTTTACCGTTTAACACAATTTTCTTGAACAGCGCATTGGCGGTTTTCTTGCCGTTTTCATCGAACTTCGGGGCAACGAATTCGATTTCGTAGGTTTGCCACGTTCCGGGAGCCGTTGCAGCATTAATTTTCGGCGAAGCGGCACTGTAAATCGCTCCCATATCGCCTTGTCCGAGTTTGTCGTCCGGTTTGCCGAAACTGTCAGCAATTTGCACTTCGTATTCCCCCATCAGATACACGCCGCTGTTGGAACCCTTCGTAATGTTGAATTCCAGTTTGACGGTACAGTCGCCGAATTTTTTATCGGTGTAGAAATCGACACCTTGCCGCGGATTGAGTTGCGTCCAGTTGCCCGGCAGGGCGTTGACCATACACGGCACCTCTTTTTCGCCGACTTTTTCATTGACGACGAACGAGGTTCCGTCTTCGGAAACGCTGACAGTGCCGATTTTCCAGCCATCGACGGCGTTGGATTTTACGGCAGTCCAACCGCTGAAACAGTGTCCGCAGAACGGCTTGAACGGTTTCGATTGAGCGGCGGCAAACGAAGTCAGCAGTACCAGAAACATCGCGGAGAGAACTAATTTTTTCATCATTTGATTTTCCTTGCAGAAGGGGAAACATAGGAACTGCCCGTTGCAGTTCTTCCGCATCCAGTATAACAATACCGGTTGTGCGTTTCAAGTAGGCCGCTCAACCGGGCGGCGGCATTACCGGAATAATGAACACCTCTTGACTGAAACATCGTTTTTTGATACACTGCGCAGGGAAGATTTATAACAGATAATCGGCAGCGAGCAATGGATAATGGATACCCCGTTTGCAGATAACAGCGAAAATTGGTGCCGTACCGCCTCCCCCAAAGAAACAGCGCAGAACGTGCGTCTGTTGCTCGGTGATTCGCCGGCAATGCAAACAATCTATAAACTAATCGACCGGGTCGCACCGACCGATTCAACCGTCGTCATCCTCGGCGAAACAGGAACCGGTAAAGAACTCGCCGCCCGCGAAATTCATAACCGCAGTAAACGCAGCGGCAAACCGTTTGTGGCACTGAACTGCGGGGCATTACCGGAAAATCTGATTGAAAGCGAACTGTTCGGACACCGCAAAGGGAGTTTCACCGGTGCGGACGCAAGCCGGGCAGGACTGCTGGAAGCGGCAAACGGCGGAACATTGTTTCTCGACGAAATCGGCGAACTGCCGAAAGGGGTACAGGCGAAACTGCTGCGATTCCTCGAAAGCGGCGAAGTGCGCCGTATCGGCGAAAATACAGCAGCGGTCTGCAACGTCCGCGTTGTCTGCGCCACGCTCCGGCATTTAGAAACAATGGTGCAGAACAGTGAATTCCGCGAAGATTTGTGGTTCCGCATCAATACGTTTGAGATTCACCTTCCGCCGCTGAAAGACCGGAAAGAAGACATCCCGCAACTGATTACGCACTTTGCCGGTCGGTTCCGCAACGAATTGACAGCCAAAACGGCAGAGGAAATTTTTACACCAGAAGCATACCGGTTTTTGCTGGATTACGATTTTCCCGGCAACGTCCGGCAGTTGGCGAACATCATTGAACATTCATTGATTCTTGCCGACGATTTACCGATTGATACGGTTGATTTGCCGCGGACTTTGCAGCGACCGGTAAAACAACAGGATGTATGCAGTGTCCCGAAGCCGGCACCGGTTTACAAACCGAGCCGACCGGTGGTGAACAAGAACGTTCAGGATTCCTCAGTGATCTTGCCGGCGGCGACGGGACCGTTGGCGGCGTTGATGGCATTTGAACCGGTTCCTAATGCGCTGACGCTTCAAGAGTTGGAAATGCAGGCGATTGATACGGCATTACAACGGCACGGCGGCAGTAAACCGAAAGCGGCAGAAGAACTCGGCATTTCGATTAAAACGTTGTACAACAAGTTGAACCAAGTTGAGCGGCGCAGTGCGTAACGAAGCCGATAACTATGTTGTCGGTTCCTCACTGCTTCGTCTGATGATTTCCCGCAGCAGTGTTTCAACGGACTCGCTGACGCAGTATTCCGCGACCCAGCCGAAAATGAAACCGGCGGCGGAATAAATCAGAAAATTACGGCAAGTATTTGCCAGAATCTCCGCCGGTTCCTTCTCTTGCAGGAATCCCAGAATTATCGAGAAGCACATCACGACAATTCCTATGTAGGCGGCAAACAATATGCTCAACGAGCGGCTGCGGCTTTTGTCCTTCGGTTTGGATAGGGACTCGCTTTTTTCGATTTCTTCCCGTTCCCGTTCAAGATACAGTTCCAGCAGTTTCGGGTCGATGCCGGACGGAATATGCAGCGATTCAAACCGTTCCTGCAATTCTGCAACGGTATTGCGTTCCTGTTCCGCGTTTTCGGCGTTCTCTTCCGGCATTATCATTTTTCTCCTTATAACCTTATCGGAAAGCATAACCGGAAAATTCAGAAAAATTATGCTCTTGTTTTATCTTCCGTTTTTTGCTACTGTCCGGCTGTTATGCCTGTCGGCAGGCGGCGGGGTTAAATCAAAACGGCGGCAATCCGCTCGGCTAAACGAACCGATGTACAAAATACTGCTTTGTTGGCGTTATCTTTTGACCCGATATATTGCGCTGGCATCCGTTGTCAGCGTAATGCTCGGCGTGGCAACGATGATTGTCGTCAACGCCGTGATGCTCGGTTTCACGACCGAAATGCAGAACCGGATTCACGGAATTCTTGCCGATGTGATTTTTGAATCGAACAACGACATCCGCGGCTTTCCCGATGCCGATTGGCATATTGAACGTATCAAAGCCGCCGCAGGCGGTTTAATCGAAGAAATAACGCCGACCGTTGTTACACCGGCAATGCTCACGTTCCGTATCGGTATCGAAGGCGAACCGGTCAGCCGACCCGTGGAACTCATTGGTATTGACTGCCTCACCCAAAGTAAAGTCAGTGAAATTACTCTGTATTTACAGCATCCGGTCAACCGCAAAAGATTAAGTTTCAATTTACACGAGAACGGCTACGACATTCAGGGTGAAGGCAAAGATAAGAGCGGAGCGTACCGCTACGAAATGGGCTATGCCGGCTGGGACTACCGCCGCAATTCGTTTGCCGAACGCGAACGTCTCCGCAAAAAGTTCGAAGCGGAACAAATCCGGTTAAGGAAACAAAAGTCAGCGGCGGAACAAGTTCCGCAAGATGGCGGAACAACCGCCGCCGGCGGCGCACCGCTTGACCCGTTTACTGCTCTTACAGCACCGAATGCCGAAGCGGATGTGTTCGACCCCGCAAAGGAACAGCACAGCGGAGCCATCATCGGTGTCGGTTTGTCCGCCTTCGGACGGTATGAAAAAGTTGACGAAAAAACCGGTGAAAAACGGGTCATTGATAAATTGTCGCTCATACCGGGCGACGATGTAATGTTGACCTTTCCGACGACGAGTTTGCCGTTGAAGTTGCAAAGCGACAGTTTTACGGTGGTCGATTTGTACGAAAGTAAAATGATGGAATACGACAGCCGGCTGGTGTTTATTCCGATTGAGAAATTGCAGGAACTTCGCGGAATGTACGATGCGGCAACCGGCAAACCGATGGTAACGCAACTGCTCATTAAGGCGAAAGCAGGAGCGGACATTGATTTGATTCGGGACAAACTTCGGGCGGAATTTCCGGCGGAGTTATTCAGCGTCAATACTTGGCGGGACAAACAGGAAACGCTGTTGGCGGCGGTGTTCAACGAATTGGCAATGCTGAACGTGCTGCTGTTCCTGATTTTTGCTGTTGCCGGTTTCGGGATTTTGGCAATTTTTTATATGATTGTTATCGAAAAACAGCGGGACATCGGTATTCTCAAATCGCTCGGCGCAAGCGGCTGGGGCGTGATGCAGATTTTTCTGTGTTACAGTTTACTGCTTGGAACCGTCGGTTCCGGGCTGGGTTTAATCACCGGTTTGCTGTTTGTCAAATACATTAAGCAGATTGCAAAAGTGCTGTCCTACATTTTGCAAAGTGATGTATTTAGTCCAGAAGTGTACTCATTTTATGAAATACCGACTATCATTCAGCCGTTCACGGTGCTTTGGGTTATTGTCGGTGCGCTGTTTATTGCTGTTGCCGCCGGTGTTTTGCCTGCCCTCCGTGCGGCACGATTACATCCGGTCGAAACATTGAGAAGTTAAATGCCGAAGAACAATATCCATTTAAGCAGTTCGTTAAAACAGCCGAACGGTCGTCCGTTGCTGAACGCGCCGCATTTTACCGTTGATGATTTACTGACCGAAACGCGTCCGAAGCCGAACGCCGCAACGGTGAACGAGGAAGCGAGGCATCAAACGCTGCGGGTGCCGTTTCTGTACGACAAGTTGCCGCAACTTGATGTGCCGTTGCAGCGTCCGAAAACGGTGCCTTTTGAACTGCCGGAGTTGCCGGAACGCGAATCCCAGTTTGAATACCGGTTGCGTGCTGAACCGAAATCAAAGGACGATTGGAATGACCTGCCGGAACTGCCGCGGTGGAATTTACCGCAGCAGTTAGCCGCAATACCTGCGGTGTATGATGAGATGGAAAAAGAAAACAAAGAATTGCAAATTACGGACTGCGAATCACACGCAAGCGAGCCGCAAATCAAACCGGTTGAAGACACTTCCGCTGTTCCGCTAACTCCCAACTCCCAACCGGCAACTGACTCTCCGCTGTCCGCTCCTCACTCTCCACTGCTGCAAGCCGTCGGTTTGGCGAAAAGTTATTACAAGAAAAAACTGCGGATAGCCGTGTTGAAAGGTGTTGACTTCGCCGTTCAAAAAAGTGAATTCGTTTCGATTGTCGGTCAAAGCGGTTCGGGCAAAAGTACGCTGCTTCATCTGCTCGGCACTCTGGACAATCCTGAATACGGCGAGATTCATTTTGAAGGGCAGCGGATTGACAATTTGCCGACGGCGAAGCGGGATAAACTGCGCAACCGCAGCATCGGGTTCATTTTTCAGTTTTACCATCTCTTGCCGGAATTGACAACGCTGGAAAATGTGCTGTCGCCGCTGATGATTCGGGACGGATTTTTCAAGTATTTCTGTTTCCGCAGACGGTACATCGAACGGGCAAAGGACTTGCTGGAACAAGTCGGCTTATCGCACCGGCTGAAACACAAGCCGTGCGAATTGTCCGGCGGCGAAATGCAGCGGGCGGCGATTGCACGGGCGTTGATTGCCGAACCGAAGATTTTATTGGCGGACGAACCGACGGGCAACTTGGATTCGGTTTCGGCGAAGGAAATTATTACACTGCTGCAAACGTTGAAAGCGGAGAAGAATCTGACGGTTGTTATGGTAACGCACGACAACTTGGTGGCAGCGGTTGCCGACCGGATTGTCCGTATCGCCGACGGTGTTATCAATAACTGAATTGACCGGCAATCGTTTGTCCGCAGAACTTACAACAACCGTCTTCGTCAATCTGCATTTCCAAAATCCGGTATCCGTCCCGCTCAATCACCGCTTGCCGGCACTGCGGACAATACGTCGTCTGCCCCGCAGCGTCGCGGATGTTGCCGGTGTAAACGTATTTCAGACCGGCGTTCCTTGCTGCTTCTCTTGCCCGGAACAGCGTTTGCGGCGGTGTACAGACCGGCACCGGCGGTTCCTTCCCCGCCGGAAAATATGCCGAAAAATGCAGCGGTATTTCACAGCCCAACTCTTCGGCAATCCATTGCGTCAACGCCCCGATTTCCTGTGGCGAATCGTTCAAAGACGGAATCAACAGCGTTGTCATTTCCAAATGAAAATCCGGTTTCTTTGCCAAATACTTCAACGTTTTCAATACCGGTTCAATACTTGCGCCGCACTGTTTCCGGTAAAAATGTTCGGAAAACGATTTTAGGTCGATATTTGCTGCATCCATTGCGTTAAAGAACCGCTCCCGCTGTTTGCCGCCGATATAGCCGTTGGAAACAGCAACGGTTTTAATGCCGTTTTTCCGGCAACATTCGGCAGCATCCACAGCGTATTCCGCCCACGTTATCGGTTCGTTGTAAGTGAATGCAACACTTTTCAGTGCCGTTGAACCGGTGGCGAAACGGGCAATTTCCTCCGGCGTTGCCCGCTGCCGCAACAGTGTTGCATCACAGGATTGGGCGGTCGTCCAATTCTGGCAGAACCGGCAGGCAAAGTTGCAGCCGATTGTTCCGAGCGACAGAACTTTTGAACCGGGATAAAAATGATACAGCGGTTTTTTTTCAATCGGGTCAACGGCAAGACCGGTACATTGTCCGTAATATAACGGAACGATTTGACCGTTCCGGCAGGTTCGGGTACCGCAGAAGCCGGTTTTTCCTTCGGCAATCAAACACTCTCTTGGACAAATATCACAGGTCAGCATATCGCAGCAGTCAATGGCAGGCGGAATGGAGGTAAATGGGAACCGGAAAAATCGTTAAAATCGGAAAAATTGCTGTATATTTACAGCAATGATGCCGATAAGGAACAGTGCGAAAGAGTATTTTACCAGAAAAACCGTTCCCCCTCGACGGAGTAGTGCAATGCAAGTGAAAGTTTATGTTCCGCAGATGATTGAAATTGCCGGTGAATATCTTCCGGCATTGGCAAAACGGGCGGCAGACAGCATCGGTTCCCGCGCCGGTGAAATATCAGCGACCCGCGGACATCTCGTTCGGCAGGCAGTTCAAGACGGCTTACTTCGGCAATTCGATGACCTCATTGCCGAGGACGGTACCGTTGATTTGGTCTGCGACCCCGGTATGGAAATTCCGTTGGAATTAGAGAACCGGACGCTCACTCTCACGGAGTTGCTTGAAGCCCTGCATTACAAACGCAGTTGGTCGGGAATGGAAGCGGCAGCGTAATCACTGCAAAACAGGGGAACAGCGGGAATCACAGATTCCCGCCCGTTGAATCTATCTAAACCGTTACCGTTGCCGTTACCTCATCGGAGCGGGTCGTATTGGAAAGCGAAGAATCATAAGCGCGGATAGCGTAAATGAACGAACCGCTTTCGGCAGAGGTATCGTTGAAATACGGTGTCTTGCCGTTGAAGTTTTTCGCCAAACGGGTGGAAACCAGTATGAAGGTTTTCCCGCCGTCAGCAGAGCGGTATATTTTGTAAGCGGCGGCACCGTTAACAGTATCCCACGTCAATTTCGCCCCGTTTCCGGTGGGTGTTGCGGTTAAATTGGTCGGTTTTGCGAGTGCCGTAATGGTGGCTTGCGTCAAGGCAGATGACCAATCGGATTCGCCGCCGAAATTTTTTGCCCGAACTTGGAATTCGTAAGGCGTATTCGCCGCCAAACCAGTAACGTTTGCCGTTGTATCGTTGGTGAACTCCGAAACATCAACATCTCGCCATTGCCCGCTGCCGGTTTTCATTTGTAATTCGTAGAGCGAGGCACCGGACACAGCATTCCACGAAAGAGCAATGGAATTAGCCGTCTGGGCGGTACTTGTGAGACCAGTCGGAGTTTCCGGGGATGCCA
>JAISJZ010000256.1 GCA_031261125.1 Planctomycetaceae bacterium
TTACGATACAACGCTTCCGAAAGAAGTGATTGACTCCGTTGCGGCAAACTTAACGATACTTAAATCGCCGACGGTTCTGCGGCAATACGACGGCCGTCTTTGGTGCTGGGAGGGCTGTTCCGACGGCGGCGGATGCTGTGCCGGTTCCTGTACCCACGTTTGGAATTATGCGCAGGCGATTACCCATCTGTTTCCGGCAATGGAACGGTCGCTGCGGCAAACGGAATACTTTGAATCGTCCGACGGCGAAACCGGTCGGCAGGCGTTTCGGGCGGTTCTGCCGATTGCTTCCGGCGGGCAAGGGTTTGACGCGGCGGACGGACAACTCGGCGGCGTAATGAAAGTGTATCGGGAATGGCGGACGTTCGGCAGCGATGCGTGGCTGAAACTCTATTTTCCGAAAGTGAAAAAGGGACTGGACTATATGATTCAGACGTGGGACCCGAAACACACCGGACTGTTGGAGGAGTCGCATCACAACACCTACGACATTAACTACTTCGGACCCGACGGACATTGCGGCAGTTTCTATCTCGGCGCATTGACGGCGTTTATCGAAATGGGCAAACATCTGAAACAGTCCGAAGAATTCAAAGATACGGATTTAACGCTGTATGAGGAATTGTTGGCGAAGGGTAAAAAACGGATGGTTGACGAATTATTCAACGGAGAATACTTTATCCAAATCGTTCAGAAAGACGGCTTGAAGAACAACTTCAATCCGATTAATCCGAAAGACCAATCGGCGGGCTATGAAAAAACTGCCGAAATTGTGAATCAACAAGGACCGAAATATCAGTACGGTACCGGCTGTTTATCGGACGGCGTTCTCGGTTTCTGGATGGCGAAGTGCTGCGGCATTGACACGGACATACTGCCGAAGGAGTTGGTGGAGAAACACTTGCTTTCGGTGTATAAGTACAACTTGAAGCGGGACTTGTCGGAACACAGCAATCCGCAGCGTCCGTCTTACGCGATGGGCAATGACGGCGGTCTGCTGCTGTGCACCTGGCAGCATAACGATAAGCCGATGCTGCCGTTTGTTTACAGTGATGAGGTCTGGACGGGCATTGAATATCAGGTTGCGTCGCACTTGATGATGTTAGGGCATACCGAAGAGGGCTTGGAAATCATACAGTTAATCCGCGAGCGGCATAACGGGGTACGGCGCAACCCGTTCAATGAGTACGAGTGCGGACATTGGTACGCAAGGGCAATGTCAAGTTATGCGCTGCTGCAAGGACTGACGGGAGTGCGGTACGATGCCGAAACGAAAACACTGTACGTTGATTCCCGTATCGGTAATTTCCGGTCGTTTTTATCAACGGCAACGGGTTACGGCACGGTCATTTTTCAAGACGGCAAAGCAACGCTCAAAGCCGTTTCCGGGAAAATACCGGTAGAAAAAATGGTTGTGAAATAGTTGACAAGGAATCCCCTGACGGGGATAATTGTCTGATTGATTTTTGTTATTACCCAGAAAAAGGAAAAACACAATGAAACGATTGGCTTTGTCGATGTTTGGTCTTTGTCTGCTTGCATTTGCGGGCTGTCCGAAACCGGAAACGCCGCCCGCCCCCGATGCGAAACCGACGGTATCTGCCGGTGCGACTTCACCGGAAAGCGTTGCACCGGAACCCCCAAAAGAGGAACCCAAACCCGAAGGAAAGACGGAAGAACCGAAAAAGGAAGAGCCGGCTGCCCCTGAAAAATCTTACAAAGAGCAGTGTGCTGACATAGAGAAGGCGTATCAGGCGAAATGGAAAATTGTTGCCAAGTTCAAACCGAAAGCCCCGATTGTTCTGCCGAAAGAATTCGTTACGCCGGACGGTTTGGCGGTTAATCCGAAGACCGGTTCGCTGTTCCTGTCGGTGCCGAATTACGCCCGCCGCAAAGACAATGCCGGTCCGAAAGTGTTTCCCGCCGTACTGGCAAAAGTTGACATTGCCGCCGGTAAAGCCGAAACGGTTCTCGAATTGGAAAAAATTGATAATATCAAAGTTGCGTCAACGAATCAAATCGGTCCGATGGGCATTTCGTTCGGTCCTGACGGTCATTTATACCTTGCCGACAATCAATACTTCTTTGACAAAACGAACAAGAGCCGGATTCTGCGGGTGCTGTTCGACGGCGATAAGCCGACCGGCAAAGTCGAAATCGTTGTCGAAGGAACGAAATTGTCCAATGCTATTTACTGGGACAAAGATGCTAATTTTCTGTATTTGACGGATACATTTTTTGACATCGAAGGCAAACACGGCAGCGGCGGTGTTTGGCAATTCACGAAAGATGAAGTTCTCAAAGCCGGTTCCGGTGAAAACCCGCCGATGAAATTGAATCCGGTGAAAAAAGGTTTGGGCGACGACCCGCATCTGATTGCGTTTCACGACGTTCAGAAAGTACCCGGTGCCGGAAACGGCGGTCCCGACGGTTTGACGGCGGACAGCAACGGTGTTATCTATTACGGGTTCTTCGACACCGGCGAAATGCACCGCCTCGTTGTCGGTCAGGACGGTAAAGCCGTTTCGACCGATGAAATTCACAAGGCAGGCGATTACTACAACTGCTGCGACGGCATTTACTATGACAAGGGAACCGACCGGGTCTATATCAACGATTCCGCCGCCAATGCCGTTCACTATTTTGTTCCGCCGAAAGACACGGCGGCACCGGTCAAGTTGGAAACGCTTTGGTACAACGGCGACACGGACGGTGCAGACGGTTCGCTTGACCAGCCGTGCGAATGTGTGGTCATCGGCAAGAAGATGATTATCGTCAACTTCGACTGGGACTTCCCCGAATTGCTTAATACGAAGAGCGACGACCCGTCCACGCTGAGTGTGATTGAGTTGGAGTGAGACGTTTTATCTTAACTAATTCCTAACCCTTAATCCCTAACCCTTTATTTTTATGGCACGTCCTGTAACATTAACCACCGGACAATGGGCAGACCTTACTTTGGCGCAACTTGCTCCGAAGGCGAAATCCTTTGGGTACGAAGGTCTTGAATTAGCAACGTGGGGCGAACTGTTTGAAGTCCGCCGCGCTGTATCCGAATCCGGCTACTGCGCCGAACGGCGTGAAATCCTCGATAAGAACGGACTCGGCTGCTGGGCGTTGCAAGCCCACCTCATCGGACAATGTGTCCTCGATAAAATTGACGAACGGCACCGCGGCTTCTGCCCCGACTATGTCTGGGGCGACGGTTCCTCCGACGGCGTGAATGCCCGCGCCGCCGAAGAATTAAAAGACGTTGCCCGCGCTGCCAGGAAAATGGGGGCAAGCGTTGTAACCGGCTTCACCGGTTCAAGTATATGGTCTTACCTGTACTCGTTCCCGTCGGTTCCGCAAGCGTGGATTGACGGCGGATACAAACTCCTTGCCGAAAAGTTCAATCCGATTCTCGATGTCTATGCAGAGCAAGGCGTAAAGTTTGCCCTCGAAGTTCACCCGACGGAAATTGCGTTCGACTTGTATTCCGCCGAAGTGGCACTGGACGCTCTGAAATGGCGACCGGAATTCGGGTTCAACTTCGACCCGTCGCATTTGTTGTGGCAAGGCGTTGACCCTGTCGAATTTCTGTACCGGTTCAAAGACCGGATTTATCACGTCCATATGAAAGATGCCATCGTTACGCTCAACGGTAAGACGGGAATTCTTTCATCGCATCTCAACTTCGGCGATTACCGCCGCGGCTGGGACTTCCGTTCGCTCGGACACGGCGGCGTGAATTTCGAGGAAATCATTCGGGCGTTGAACAACATCGGATACAACGGTCCATTGTCGGTCGAGTGGGAAGATATGGGTATGGAACGGGAATTCGGTGCGACGGAAGCGTGTGCTTTTGTCAAGAAGATTAACTTCTCGCCGAGCAACATCGCGTTTGACGGTGCTTTTGATAAAGAAAACCGGTAAGGCGGGCATTTTATTTTTTATGTCCTTCCTTGAATACGGTCAATCTGAATTGACTGCCGTTTTGAACGAATTGGGCTTGCCGAAGTTTCAGCACGCCCAAATTCGCCGTTGGGTTTTTGCCCGAAAGTGTTCCGGCTTCGACGGAATGACGGACTTATCGAAACAATACCGTCAAAAATTGTCAGAGAAGTTCGGTTCCGTTTTCCAAGGAACGCAGATGAAACATCAACGTTCCGACGATTCTGCCGAAAAGATTCTTATCGAATGGCGGGACGGCGAGCGGGTAGAATCCGTGCTTCTTCGTGATAACCGGAATCACAGAACGGCGTGCATCAGCACCCAAATCGGCTGTGCAATGGGTTGTAAATTCTGTGCCAGCGGTATCGACGGTTTCGTCCGCAACTTGACCCGCGGCGAAATCCTGGAACAACTGCTGCGGTTGAATTCCCTGCTGCCGGACGGCGAACGTTTGACGCATATCGTTGTGATGGGCATCGGCGAACCGCTGCTGAACCTTGAAAATCTATTGTCGGCATTGGACGATGCAACGTCTTCCGGCGGGCTGGACATCAGCGTCCGCCGGGTAACGATTTCCACCGTCGGTCTGCCGGCAGGAATTCAAAAGTTAGCCGAAAAAGTTGCGGCAAGCGGTAAAGAGTACAAGTTGGCGGTTTCTCTGCACGCCCCGAACGACGAACTGCGGACGCAGATTATTCCGCAAAATCAACGCTGCGGGATTAAGAACATTTTGCGTGCAACAGATGATTATTTCCGTTTGACCGGCCGCCGGGTAACGTTTGAATATACTCTGATTGACGGGGTGAATGATGAACGGGAACACGTTCGGCAGTTGGTCGGGTTGTTAAAACACCGGACGGCGATTGTCAATATCATACCGGTCAATCCGGTGCCGGAGTTGGGCTTTTCAACACCGCCGGAACAAAAAATCAGACAGTTTGTCTCCGGCTTGACGGACAACGGAATTCAAGTGAAAGTCCGATTCCGCAAAGGCGATAAAATTGACGCTGCCTGCGGTCAGTTAAGACGAACCAGCCGGGAAAACACCGGCTTCAACAAGAATCTTTCTGCAAATTAAGCCGAGATAACGGTTATAACGGCTGCAACAGCGCAACGCCGGTATAACGGTTCCGGTACAAGACCCGGTATTTATCCGTTTTTAGTGCCAATACTTCTTCCGGCATTATCAACAACGTGCTGCCCGGCTTTTTTAGGATTTTTTCCAATTCGTCCAGTTGATGAACGGCAAGGTACTCGACATCGTCTATTGCATACTTTGCTTTATAAAATTGAACTGCTGTCTCGTTCAGAAACAAACAAACGACCCGCTTCGGTGGTTGATGTTCCTTGAAAATGGTGTCCGCCTGCTTCATTATTGTCCGAACATCGCAGTCCGCATACCAAAAGTTGTGATAGTACGGAAATGCAAACAGCGAGCCGAAGTGGAGCAGCACTAAAACAATTCCCGCTGTTAAAACCCGCTGCACCGGTTTGTTTTCGGCGTAATTGCGTACAAACACCGGCAGCATCATCAGATATGCCAGCGGCAGTATGCCCGTCCGGTCTTTCGGAAACATTACGATACCGGATATTCCCAGTATGACAAGTAAAACAATGTACAGTGTTACGGCAAGAGCAGTTACGGCAGCGGGGCGGGCATCGCTATCACTGCGAAGACAAGCGGTCAGTCCTGCTGTTAAAAGGACAACGGCAATCACCGGCAACAAAACCGCCGCGAGAAAAAACATTTCATCGGAAACAGGAACCCCGCAGAGCAATCGGGTCATCGCTTCGTTCGGAATGACGTTGGACGTGCCGAGAGTCCAAACGCTCATATCGAGGATACCGGTAAAAAGGGAATCCGAAGCGTAGTTAAACTGTCCCGGCGGAACGGACAAGAGTATCGGAGCGTAAAAGAACAGAACAACGGCACCGCCGGACAGGCAAAAAAACAGCAGAAACTTCGGGACATCGCGGAGTTGAAACCGTCCGTGTATTGTCTCCAAAAAGAAGAACGAAAGAATTAACGCTGTGTTGAACAACGCTGCCGATAAATTGAACGCAACGGAAAAACCGAAAGAAAGACCGGCATATAATAACGGGCGGGAAACGGCGTTTTCTGCCCGTTGGATAAGCAGATAAAATCCTAATAGAGAAAAGAACAAGGCGGCACTGTACCCGCGGGCAAAGGATAAAAATTGAAAGACGAGCGGATGCAGCGAAACGATGGCAATGAGAAAAAGCGTGTTAAAATTTTTATATTTTGAATGAGCAAAAAAAGTTTGCCCGATTTTCCAAAGCAGAAGCACAACGCCGCAGCCCGCCAGTGCAGCCGGCAGACGCATTGCCCATTCCTGATACGGAAAGAGTTGAAACATTATCCCGACAAGAAGCGTATGCGGAATATGATTGTTCGGAAAGAAATCGGCAGGAGAAAAAATCTTGGCAAAATCCGCCGCATAAGTGCAAACAGTGTAGGACTCGTCCCACGTCATCGACATTGCCGCGGCACGAAAGAAGATGAGTACGAAAAGAACAGCAGTCAATACAGGCGGTATGCCTTTCATCTTTGATTTTTAATGCAAAAAAACGGACACCTTTGAGGTGTCCGCTTATTCTAACTTTTATCAGAGTGTTCCGCAAACATTAGTGGCACGGCTCGCAGGCGGGAACACACGGTTCGCAAACCGGTTCAACGCCGCAGGGGCTGCACGGGGTCAGGTGAGCCGCCAATTTCGCTTTCAGGTTCAGGAAGAACCCGCCGAACGGAAGGAACGGACCGCTGCCGTGATGACCGCAAGCGTCGCAGGCAACTTCTTCGCACGGGGCAACTTCTCTGCACGGTTCGCACGGAACTTCGCAGACCGGTTCACAAGCCGGCACGCAGCCGTGATGCAGTTTTGCATCCAATTTTGCTTTCAAGCCGAGGAAGAATCCGCCGAAGGGACGGAACGGCTTGTGGCAGCCGTCGAAGCAGGACGGCTCGCACGGTTCACAAACCGCCTCACAGGGCGGAGCCGCTTGTTCGCAGGGCTGGCAAGCAGCGGGTTCGCACGGCGCACAGCCGCGGATGGTGTGAAGGCGACCGAACAATCCTGCTTCCGCTGTTGTTGAAACAGCGAACAGAAGGGCGGCAGCCAACGCAGACAGAAGTACTTGACGTTTCATTGCAATTCTCCTTAAAACGGTTTTTCGGGGAAACGGACCGGGGTCTTACAAAGACCCCGCTAAACTTTTCTAATGCAGTTATCGGCAAACCAACGGAAAAAATTACCCAAACTCGGCAAGTTTCCGATTATAATTATTTTTCCTGTTTTACGGTTCCGATTCTATCCATTCTATCGGCACTACGCACACAAACGGTGCAAACATAATGAACAGAACCGGAATTCCTCTCTCTTTTGCCTATCCTGCAAAACACAGTATAAAATACAACGTATTTCGCAAAATGCAAAAAATAAATCGAAAAAACAGAAAAAATAATTCCGATGCTTTGCGTAAAATAATCGGAATAACGGTAATCGTACTTTAAGAAAAAACGGAACAAGTATTGGCGGACGGAGTTAAACGCGATATAATGAGTGTCTCCTTTGTCTGCCCTTAACCATCCGTAAATAAGCCGAAAATGAAGAAACATACAAAACGATACGCACGCCGCCGCGGTTTTACGCTCATCGAAGTAATGATAGTCCTGCTCATTATGCTGGCATTGGCAGGACTTGCTGTTTTTTCCTACACCGGAACGCTGGAAAGTGCAAACCGGAAAAATACGCTGACCTACGTTAAAGGGCTTGCGTCGGCATTGGAACTGTACAAGGTCGGTGTCGGACAGTATCCGTCAACAGAACAAGGGCTTGGTGCGCTGCAAGAAGCACCGCAGGATTTGGTAAATCCCAACAGTTGGGCAGGACCGTATCTGAAAGACAGTGCGGCGACGGAAGACCCGTGGGGTAATCCGTACCAGTACGTTTGTCCGGGCAACAGGTCGCGGGACGGCTTTGACGTTTGGTCCATCGGTCCTGATCGCGTTGACGGCTCCGATGACGACCTCGGAAATTGGACGAAAGAATAGAACCACACCGCTGAAACAGATTCTAAACGTTTTTTCTCCGTTCCAATTCAGCGGCGGTAATCACCTCCGGCAATTTGCGTTTTCCTTTCTTTTTCGCCGCTGAAACGGCGGCTGAACGTTCTTTGCCGCTGTCATCGTATTCAGGGTCAATACCGTCGTAATCCGTTAGTCCCCGCCGCTCGCGGCGGGCGGCGGACGGCGAGCCGCCTGCGGCTAACGCGTTTTGTATTTCAAACAAAAACCGGCTGTAAATCGTCGAATTGTACGCTCCGCGGAACTCGCGCCGGTTTGTATAATTCAACCGCAATTCCTCCCTTGCCCTTGTGAAACCTACGAAACACAACCGCCGCTCTTCTTCCAATTCTTTATCATCCCAACTTGACCGCTCGTGCGGCAGAATACCCTCTTCCAACGCAATCATATACACCACCGGAAATTCCAAGCC
>JAISJZ010000283.1 GCA_031261125.1 Planctomycetaceae bacterium
CCGCGGAGATTCAGCATCGGACCGCCGCTGCTGCCCGGATTGACCGCTGCATCAATCTGAAAAAATCCAACCCGCGGCGATTCACCGGTTCCCGCGGGAATGTTCCGCCGGTTCACTGCGCTGATAATACCAAACGAAACGCTGCGTTTCAATCCGAACGGACTGCCGAACGCCAAAACGAAATCGCCGGTCTGCACTTTATCGCAGTCGCCGAGTACCGCGTTGACCGGCAGCGTTTCGGCAACGCTAATGACTGCCAAATCAAAATCAGTGTTGGTGATAATACTTTTCGGAGTTAGAATCCGGCGGTCTGCGGTTTCAATTTTTACGGCATCCATTTCAACACCGGCGACAACGTGCCGGTTCGTCAAAATCACTTGTTTTCCGGCAATTTCGGCGATGATACCGCTGCCGGATTCTTCGACTTGCATTGCAGCGGTGCGTCCCGGTGTGCGGCTCGGATTTACCGGACGGACTTGCGTTGCTTCGATATGAACGATAGACGGGGCGGCAAACTCCGCCGAACGCCGCAGAACGCTGCTGAGTTGTTCAAACGGTGCCGCTGCCGCAAGAAGTTCCTGACGCAGAACATTCCGGTCTTCGGAAAAAACGGGACATACTAATCCGTGAAACAAATAAAAGGCAAAAACAATTCGTAATAACATTACTTCCCTTTACCTTCTTTTACTTTTTCTGCGAAAAACTATCGGGTATTTTTGAACACCGCCTTTTTTTTGTTGAGGAGTTTTTAGAAACTCCCTATTTCCAACGGCGGAATATCAGCCGAACACTGCGTTCGGCGAAAAAATAACCCCACGCCCAGTTGAACATTACCATCAACCGGTTGCGAAAACCGACCAAATACGTCAGGTGAACGGCAAGCCACATCAGCCACGCAAACGAACCGGTAAATGTCCGTTTGCCGACCCGTACCGCCGCTGCGCCGCGACCGACCACTGCCATCGAACCTTTGTCGTGATACGCAAACGGCAGTAATTTCTGTTTCTGAACCAACCGCCGCAGATTTTTTGCCGTAAGAATACCTTGTTGAATCGCATTAGGAGCCACCATCGGCGGAATGTTTAGCGGCGGGACTTTTCCCGCTTGTTCCGGCAAACTTAAATCTCCCGCAACGAAAATCTCCGGTTGTTCCGGTACTTGCAGCGTCGGCAGGACATTGATGCGTCCCGCCCGACCAGACGCAAACCCCGTCGCGGCGGCTAACGGTGCGGATTTTACGCCCGCTGTCCAAACGACGGTTGCCGACGGTAAAAATGTCCCGTCTTTCAGTATAACGCCGTTTGGGGTAATTTCCGCTACGGCAGCGTTAAGCCGGACATTCACGCCCATTTTTTCGAGGCGTTCTTTGGTATATTGCGCTAACGGTGCCGGAAAACCGGACAGCAAATTCGGTGCCGCTTCCAGCAATGTAATTTTCACGGTACCCTTATTGAATTCGGGAAAATCCTTGCATATCGAAGTCCGTACCAATTCCATTAATGCACCGGCAAACTCTACGCCGTTTGCCCCGCCGCCGACAATGATGATATTCGTCAACTTCCCGAACCGGTCATCTTTATCGTCATCGGAAACATTCGGATACACCGTCGGATGGACATCGGAATACAACGATGCTTCTTCAAAACAGGACAGAATACGGCTTCGCAGTTGAACGGCATCATCCAGCGATTTCAGCGGAAAGGCAAACTGTTCTGCACCGGGCGTACCGAAGTAATTCGTTGTACTGCCCATCGCCAAGACAAGATAATCGTAGCGGACATCAGGACCGTCGGTATGCAGAATCTTGCTTGTGCAGTCAATATCTTTGACATCGCACATCATCACGGAACAGCGGCGGTTTCGGCGCATCAGCCCCCGCAGCGGACTGGTGATTTCTTCCGATTCCAATTCGGCGGCGGCAACCTGATACAGCAACGGAAAGAACGTATGATAGTTGTTTCGGTCAATGAGAACAACGTTGAACTCATCATACTTGCTCAACTCTTTTGCTGCCGAAAGTCCGGCAAAGCCCGCCCCGATGATAACAACTTTGTACGGCATTATTTTACACGGTCAATCAATTTTCGCAGTTCCTTATCGGAGACATTGTCTTGTTCTTTCGTCTCCCTCATTCTATCTGTTTGCCGTTCATTCGCAAGATACTGCCCGTACAGAAATAACCGTTAATTTTTTACTATTTTAACAAAATTGTTTAATCGGAACAACCGTTTTAACCGATATAAACGGAAACCCTTGATAGGAAAATCACTCCCCCCCGTGAGGAAAATTCAATGAAACGGCTCCTCTTTTTGACCATTACTTTACTGTTTTCGCCGGTACTGCTCGGACAGACCGCCGAAACGCCGCTAATGTTGCCGCGGGAATACTCGGCAAATGTCTTGGAACACAACGCGGTTCCTGCCGCCGGCACCGCTCCGGCACCGTCCGACCCGTTCCGATTGGTCGCCGGCGAACAAAGTGAAGAACAAAAAAGCGTTCAGCCGATTCAACCGGCATTTTCGGCACCACAACCGGTTCAAAGACCGAACACAGCACCGGAAACTGCTGAAAAAGCAACGGCGCAGTTTGCTCCTGCCGCCCAAAAACTGCCGGTACCGCAGAACGCTCCGGTAATTCAACCGGCGGTTTCTGATGCAGCAACAAAAAGCCATAAACTCCAAAACACAAATGCCGAAACGTTTGAAAAGAAACTGCTTGAAAAATTAGGTAAACGTTTCGTAC
>JAISJZ010000290.1 GCA_031261125.1 Planctomycetaceae bacterium
CTGCTCTGCGGGTCGCGTCCGCTGTGAGCATACAAATCGCTTGAACCCGCCAATCGGGTTGCCAATGCACCGGTCATACTTTGGTCGCCGCGCCAGAACCGGCGGATGTCGTCGCGGTACTTTCCGTTCCACTCCGCCCACCGCTGCGCTCCGAGTCCGTGCGTCCCGAAGGAACCGACCTGATATGCTCCGGCGGCATCCCACGCCTCGGCAATGATTTTCGTATCGGCAAGCAGCGGGTCTTCGCTGATTTGCTCTATCAGCGGCGGATTCGCCTGCATATTGCCGTTCTGGTCACGGCTCATAATCGAAGCCAAGTCGAACCTGAAACCGTCAATATGATAGTTATGGACCCAATGCCGCAAACAATTAAAAATCATTTCGCGGACAACCGGATGATTACCATTAACCGTGTTGCCGCAGCCGCTATAATTCTTGTAATACTGTCCGCGGTCGAGCATATAATAAATTTGGTTATCCAATCCTTTGAATGAAAACGTCGGTCCGTGTTCGTTGCCTTCGCAAGTGTGATTGAAGACGACATCGAGAATGATTTCGATGCCTGCCTGATGAAACGCCCGAACCAGTTCTTTGAATTCACGGACCTGCGCACCGGGTTCTTTTCCGCAAGCGTATCCGCGATGCGGAGCAAAAAACGCAAGGGTATCGTAGCCCCAGTAGTTTCTGCATTTGCCGGCAGCGGAACCTGCTTCGTCTATCGGGGCAGCCCTTGACGCTAACGGGTCTTCATCTAAAAATTCGTGAATCGGCATCAACTCGACGGCAGTGATACCCAAGTCCTGCAAGTACGGAATCTTTTCAATTAAACCGAGATAGGTACCGTTATGTTTCACGCCGCTTGTTTGCGATTGGGTAAAACCCTTGACGTGCAACTCGTAAATGACGGATTTGGAAAGGTCGTGCCGGATGTGCTGGTCGCCGCGCCAATCAAAATCGTCATCATCAATCACAACGCACTTCGGCGGGCGAACGATACCGTCGGTTGACGGTAAGAAATGACCGGCGAGGGCTTCGGCATAAGGGTCAATCAAACGGGCGCGACCGTCGAAACGGAGCCCTTTTTCAGGTTCAAACGGACCTTCCGCCTGAAAATGATAGAGTTGTTTCGCCTTAATCCCTTTGACGAAAATCGACCAAACGTGTCCCCAGCGGTTTTCTTCCCGGCTGAAATTGATGACTTCGGCGGGTTCCGCGTCTTCGGCGTGATTGTAAAGCAACAATTTCATTGCCTTTGCCAAACGGGACACGACGACGAACTGCACGCCGTTGTCGTGCAGGATTGCCCCGAACGGCAGTTGCCGGGTGAACCGCATTACGGGCGGCGGGTCAAACGTGTTAGACAGCATCAAGGAGGAAGGCAGCGGAAAGTTCCGCCGAGTAAACGTACCGCCGGTTTTGGCGTTGGACAATATCAAAGGATAAGGAATGGTCGTTGTGAACATTAGTATTATAGCATAAAATTTCCGGTGTTGTCATTATCGGCACAATCGAAACAGTTGTTGAATACAAAACGTCCGCCGCTGTTGTCTTCGGTATGCCGGCACAGTTCGGCAATATACAGTTCGGTAATATAACGGTACAAATGCTCAAAAATGGTAACGGTTGGTAACATTTCGTATGTTACGCGGTTGTTCCTCTTGCAGTCCGCAACAGTCCAGAGTAGAATGTTGCGGCTGTTCATTATTTTTCTTTTGGGAGGTTTTCGATGCGGTGTGCTACTTTTATTCTCATTACTTTACTAACGGCGGTTTCATTTGCGGCGGAATCGGATGTTCTGTTCTGTATCGGAACGCCCGATGCGTTCTGTGCGGAGTTCGCCCTTGTCAAAGAAGGATACGCTGCCTTCCCGCAGAAGTTTCCGAACAATGTCCGGTACGAAATCGGCAAGAGCAAGCCCGAAAACGACTGGGCGTTTCTCCATCCGACGAAACAGGACGAATCGTGGGCAAAGGGAGGTCCCGTGCATCCGTTCACGATAATTTATAACTCCGATAAAGACGTTGCCGGGGAAACGGCGTTGGTCATCGGCTATATGGGCGTGCAGGGCGATTTGTCCGACGTGAACGTGTCGGTGAACGAAACGAAACTGCCGGTACAACTGCCGCAGAACGTCGGCAACGGCAATCTCGTTTTCAATCCCCGCAGCAAAGGTAAACCGGCGGCAATGGTGTTCAAAATTCCTGCCGGTGCCGTTCACAAAGGACAGAACGAAATTATCATCACGCTGGTTGGTAAAAGTTGGATTCTTTACGATTATGTTGCGCTGCGTCAAACGGCGAAACCGCTGGTAATCAGGGAAAGACCGGAAAAGAACCTGCTGGCAGAGTTTGAAAAAAACGAAATGAAAGGCGTGAAGAAAATTATTTTCACAACACGGACGCAGAGCGGAGAACATTGGTACGCCAACATCGGCTATTATGCCGCGACTGACCAAGTCGGAACGAATCCGCCGGCACCAAACGAAGGCGGTCGGCTGTGCCTGCTTGATTTGGATACAAAAAAAGTTGACATACTGTTAGACAAAGGTCTGGTGCGCGACCCGTGCGTGCATTACTCCGGTAAGAAAGTGCTGTTCTCGTACAAACCCGACGGAACGGATTATTTTCATCTGTGCGAGATGGATTTAACGGATAAAAATTTACGTCAACTCACTTTCGGCGAGTTTGACGATTTTGAACCGATGTACACGCCGGAGGACAAAATCATTTTCGTTTCCACAAGGGCAAAACGCTGGGTTAACTGCTGGCTGACGCACGTTGCGATTCTCTACGGCTGTGACGCGGACGGTAAAAACATTCACCAACTTTCCGGCAATATCGAACAGGACAATACGCCGTGGATGCTGCCGAACGGGCAAGTGCTTTTCACCCGTTGGGAATACGTTGACCGAAGTCAGGTGAACTACCACCACCTCTGGACGATGAACCCGGACGGGACACGGCAAATGGTATTCTTCGGTAATATGCACCCCGGCGGCGTTTGGATTGATGCCAAACCGGTGCCGAACAGCGAAAAAATCGTTGCGTCGTTGAGTTGGGGACACGGCAGCACAGAACACGCCGGCGGTGTCGGATTGATTGACCCCCGCAATGGTCCCGACGCACAAGACAGCGTGAAAGTTGTCGGCGGAAAACAGAACGGATACCGCGACCCGTGGGCGTTCTCCGAAAATTGTTTCATTGCGGCAACCGGTAATAAAATTGAATTATTCAACGCCGACGGCGATACGCAAACACTGTATCAGATTCCGCAGGACTGGATGAATGAAATCAAACCGAAGGTTATCCGTGAACGTT
>JAISJZ010000299.1 GCA_031261125.1 Planctomycetaceae bacterium
CAGTACCGCTGTTCATTCATTTAATTCACCGGCAAAACCTGCGGGAAATGCCGTTTCCGACACTGCGGTTCATCCGTATCAGCGAACAGAAGACGCGGAACAAACGCCGGATTCAAGACCTCTTCTTGATGCTGATGCGAATGGCGGTACTTCTGCTCATCGCCGTTGGACTCGCCCACCCGACGATTCGGCATTTAAGCGGACTGTGGGGAGGGGCGCAGACATCGGCAGTTCTCATCGTTGACAATTCCGCCAGTATGGCAGAGATTGACGGAAATGTTCCCCGAATAAATACGGCATTGGAACAAGCGGAAAAAATTCTCGACCAACTTGGTTCTGGCGACGGAACGGCAATCATTATCCCCTGCGGCAGGGCATTTCCCGAAAACGGACAACTGTTTAACGGGCAGGACAAAGTCCGTAAAGTTCTCCGCGATACAAAGGTTTCGTTTGAAAAAGCAAACCTGACCGGTGCCGTTCAACAGGCAAAAATGATTTTGGAAAAGGCAAACACGCCGTCCAAGTTGATTTTCGTTATCAGCGACCAGCAGGAAATTTCGTGGCAGGGACAACAAAACGAGCCGGCGAAGGCCGTTTCCGGTAAAATTCCGTTAATCCTTGTCAACTGTCATCAAACCCCGAAGCCGAATGTCGGTCTGGTGAAACTCGATACAAAGAATGTGCTGCCGATTGCCCAAGTTCCGCTGTCATTCACCGTGTTTCTGAAAAACGAATCGTCTCTTGAACAAACGCGGACGGTTGAGGTGTATGTCAACGGCTTGAAACAATACACCAGTCCTGTCATTAAAATCGAACCGAACGGACAGGCATCGCATCCGTTTCCGCTGGTGTTTGACCGCGGCGGACTGCACAAGGGCGAAGTCCGGTTGAGCGGTACCGACGGCAATCCGCAGGATGATAAGCGGTACTTTGCGATGGAAGTTGACCAAGGAATTTCCGTATTGCTTATCAAACCGATGAAACACGAGATTCCGTTTCTCGAAGAGACCTATTACATCGAAAAAGCGTTGCAAACCGGCACCGGCGGCGTTTCGCCGATTCGCTTAACAACGATAAATAAGGAGGATTTGCTCACCGAACCGCTTCAAAATTACGCAGCGGTTATTGCTGTTGATATTCCCGTGCCGGAACACGGCACGGCAGAACGGCTGGTACAGTATGTTGAACGCGGCGGCAATCTGATTTGGACGAGCGGCAGCAGCGTTGTCGCAGAGGACTACAATAGGTTGAACGAAGAATTTCAGGGCAAACTTTTGCCTGCCCCGTTGAAACCGGCACAAGCACCGGACATTGAATCAGGGAAAGACGCTTGGCATATCGGAACGATGGACGGCACTTATCCGGCGTTTCAAAATCTTGTGTCGCCGCGGGAATTATACACAAAGGTTTTCGTTTATCGGTGTGTCCCGCCGGATGTTTCGCAAGCGGGTGTGCCGGTTCTTGCCGCTCTGGACGACGGTACGCCGCTCATTGTTCAAAAGCGGGTCAGGGCGGCGGATAATCCGGCAGTCCGCGGCGGAACGATTACGTTTATCGGCACCGGCGTTCACGTTGCGTGGTCGAATTTGCCGATACGTCCGATTTTTGTTCCGATGGTGAATCAACTGATTTTTCAGTTGTCCGGCGCGGAACAGACACGGCTGCAAATTGTTGCCGGCGAACCGCTGTCGTTCCTGTTCAAAGACGATGAAAAACCGCAGAACGTTGAAATTATTCCGCCGTCCGGTGCGCTGCTCCGCCGGGAATTGAAAAAAATGCCGGACGGTAAAATTGACGCGGCGTTTGTGTTTGAGGATACGCACCAAACCGGCGTGTATCTGATGCGTCCGTTGGAAACCGCCCGGCAGACGCAAATTCCGTTTTCGGTCAATGTTGACGGAGAGGAATCGGACGGTGCTTGTTTAACGGCGGAATCGGTAAAGGAACGTTTTGGTGAGGCACCGGTCGTGTTTGCCAACGCCGGTGAAGAATTGGATACGGCGTTTGAGCAACTCAAACAAGGAACGAGTTTATGGGACATATTTCTTTGGTCGGTGCTTGCGGTACTGGTGTTTGAGGCGTTCATTGCGAATCAATTTTCGCAGCGGAAGGAAGACCAAGAGCGGGGCGTTGACGTTCGGAAAAATTTGCCGCGAAAGGTTCCGTCTGTCTAGCCGGACGTGTATTTAGCCGGTTTGCTTGTCAAACCGGTAAAACCGCCGCAAACGATTGAAGCGAACAACTGCGGCAAGCGTACCGAACCAACGTAAGTAGGTCAAAGAACCGTTGCGGTGAAAACCGAGCCGCAACTGTGCTTTAATTGATGGCTGATTAAACGAATTAACGATACAGGAAAATTCCATATCAAAAGGTTTTACTCCATTGTAACATACCCCCGACAATTTTTTACGCTCCCGAAAGACGACGGCAGGACAGCCCCCGCTTTTGCGATTTAAGTAAAACGGTTATACTTACACCGTTGCTGTATTCCATTCCCTACCCCCTTTCCCTATCCGCGGCGAATGTCTGACCAGATGAAAAGATACGATGAGTACGTTGAACTGCAACGGAACGGACAAGTGTCCGAAGCGGTTGCCGGTTTCGTCAAACTCACACAGGATTATCCTGACTTTGCACTGCCGTACAACGCATTGGCGGCAAACAGCAAAAAAGAAGGCAAAATTTTAGATGCGGTTAAGTACATCGAAAAATATTGTCAACTTGAACCGAATGATGCTTTCGGCTTTTCGATTTTGAGTTCCTATCACATTGCCGCCGGCAATCACGAAGGGGCAGAAGAAGCACTCGCGAAAGTGAGTGAATTACGTTTCAAAGAACAGTTTGAATGATGTAAATGATGTACAAGATTCTCATTGCCGATGATAACGCTGCGAACGTCGAACTGCTGGATACCTATCTGACAGAATGTGATTATGACATCGTAACGGCAACGGCGGCGGATGGTGCTGAAACTCTTGAAAAAGTCAAAGAGTTTCAGCCCGATTTAATTCTCCTCGACATTATGATGCCGAAGTTGAGCGGGTTCGAGGTCTGCGAAAATCTAAGAGCGAATCCGGCAACGAAGGACATTATGATTCTGATGGTATCGGCGTTAAGCGAGTTGGGCGACATCGACCGTGCGGTCAAAGCCGGCTGCGATGATTATTTGAGCAAACCAGTGAAGCGGTACGAATTGCTCAAACGGGTCGGCAACTTGCTGAAACTCCGCAGCGTGTCGGACGAATTAGAACGTCTCCGGCAGTACATTAACGAAATGGAGAAGTAACAACGAAAGACATCGGGCATTTTCTTAAACAATGAGACATAATTCGTACCCGTCCCGACCGGATAACCGCCGGAAAATTTTCAAGTCAAAATCCGGGAATAAATTTTTCACAAGAAATTAAGGGAAAGTAATGGAAGTAATATGATTTCTCTTCTTTGGCAGGCAATTCTGCTCGGTTTGCAAGCCGGTCTGTCGCCGGGACCGGTAACCACAATGCTGGTGACCGAATCACTCCGGCACGGACGAAGAGCGGGAATGAAAATCGCCCTCGTTCCGGTGCTGACCGATGTACCGGTGATTTGCATTATCATTCCGTTGCTCTATTTTCTGACAGCAAACACGGCCGCAATTATCGGCGTTATTTCGATGGTCGGCGCGGTACTGTTGTGTTATCTCGGCATCGAAAGTTTAACCGTATCGAAAAAACAGTTTGAACAAAACAACGTGCCGAGTATGTCTTTATTCAAAGCAATCGGATTAAACGTGTTTAATCCGAATTTGTATATCTACTGGATTGGCATTTGCGGACCGATTTGCGTTGCGGCACTGCACAGCGGCGGTGTTCAACGGATGCTGTCGTTCATCTTGCCGTATTATTTGTCGCTGACAGGGGCAAAACTGGCGGCGGCGTTTGCCGTCGGCAGCGTGAGAAAATCGCTGAACGTGAACATTATCGTTTGGCTTAACCGGCTGCTCGGTGTTTCGATGTTCCTCTTTGCTGTGATGTTCTTCTGGACGGGCGTAAAGATTTTCACGGGATTACAACCGGTAGCAGGCAGCCGGTAGATACTGTATATTGACGCTATGTTTAATGAAGAACTCGAACGTCAGAAGTTGGACGCGTTAGCCGAGTTTGCTGCCGGGGCAGGACACGAAATCAACAATCCGCTGGCGGCAATCAACGGACACGTTCAACTGTTGCTCAAAGACATTACCCACCCGGAACACCGCCGGCATCTCGGTATCATTGCCGCCCAAGTCAAACGGATTTACGAGATGATTGCCGACATTCGGTACTTCGCCCGACCGCCGAAACCGGAACCGGAACAGTTCGATGTTC
>JAISJZ010000402.1 GCA_031261125.1 Planctomycetaceae bacterium
GTCGAGGAATTTCCGGTGGTCATATCCGAAAGGTCACACCTGTTACCATCCCGAACACAGAAGTTAAGCTTTCGGAGCCGATGATAGTAGATAAATTGCGAAAGTAGGTACTGCCGGTTTCATTATTGTCCGTCTTTTTGCGGACACCATTCATTAAAGCGTTCCGAAAGGAACGCTTTTTTGTGTCCCCAATATAAAAATTCAGCAAATTGCTTTTAGGGAGTTGCTAATTTAATATGAGAGCGTAGAATGGACGGTGATATCTGTAAAATTTAACTGTCTGTGGAGTTCAATGGCGATGAAAAAATTATCCGCCTTTTTTTTGTTCTTTTTTCTGGTGCAAACCGTTTACGCCGACCATACCCTTTGGCAAATCGGGAAAGCCGATTCGTCGTACAACGAATTTTTCGCCGCAAAGGACTACGAAGCCGTTGCCAAGAAATTTCCCGGCGATGTTTCGGTTACAGATTTCGACGCCAAAGAATTTCCGTGGATATTGCCCGGTCCGGTCGATGGCTGGGCTGGCGCGAAATCTCATTCGGTCAACGTTTCGTTTGACCTTCCCGCCGATTTACCGACTGAACCCGCTTGTGTTCTCGAAATCACCGGTATCGGGCAAGGCGGACACGCTCCGCTTCTCGAAATTGAACTTAACGGCGTAAAACAGAACATTCAAACCGAACGGGGCAAAACCGGCGATAAACTTCTCCGAACAACCGACGGTGCCGAGTGGAAAACGTATCGGGCTTATTTTCTCTTCAAGGACTTGAAAAAAAACGGCAATACGTTGTCGATTAAAACCGTTACCGGTTCGTGGATTATTTTCGATGCACTCAAATTCCGTACTGATGACGGTGTGATTAAATCATTCACCGTAACACCCGTTCCCGGTGTGTTTCGCGGAGGTACAATGGATAATGGAGTGGTCAACAAAATACCTGCCCGAAAAATTCGTATCGACTTCGAGGGCAAACCGGTTCAGAACAACACCGTGGTGGAAGTACGGACGGAGAATATGAGGTTTAGCCAAACGTTGTCTCCGTCCGGCATAATAGATGGCATACCGACGAACGACGAACTATTGAAAAAGAGTATCGACTATACCGCGACGTTAACCGTTGATGGCAAACTTATAGCAAAGCCGGTTAAATTCACCCTTCCGCCGGAGCGTAAATGGGTTGTCTATCTCGTGCATCAAACGCATCTCGACATCGGCTACACGCATCTGCAAACGGAGATTTTGAAGAAGCAAGTCCAATCCATTCGGGACGCTCTCAAATACATTGACGAAACAAAGGATTATCCCGAAGAAGCGAAATTCCGGTTTCATCCCGAAGGAATGTGGGCGGTTGACCAGTTTTTGAAAGAGGCAACGCCGGAAGAAAAAACGGCGTTTGTCAAAGCGGCAAAGAACCGCGACCTGCATATCGACGGACTGTATGCCCAAGCGATGACCGGTATGTATAACGAAGAGGAACTCATCGAACTGTTCAGCAGCAGCGTCCGGTTCTGCAAGGAAAACGGCATCGTGCTGGATTCGATTATGCAAACCGACGTGCCGGGCTACACTTGGGGACTCGTTACCGCAATGGCACAAAACGGAATCAAATATATGACGGCGGGACCGAACAACGGACATCGGGTCGGTCGGCTCTTTACGTTGGGGGAAAAACCGTTTTGGTGGGAAGCACCGAACGGCAAGGATAAAGTTCTCTGCTGGATTTTAAGCACCGGTTATTCGCAATGGCACGGTCAACCCGTCGGGTCTTTCATTCAGGATAAGACCATTTTTGACCTCTTGTCCGGCAAGCCGACTTCGTCTTGGGGTGAACAGCAGCGGGCAAACCTCGACCTGAAAAACGGACGGACTTTTTTGTTCGACGACCTCGTGATGTTCCGCTACGGGATTGAATCGGATAACGGTCGTCCGAACCGAGCGGTTTC
The DNA here is from genome assembly GCA_031261125.1 of Planctomycetaceae bacterium. Taxonomy (GTDB): domain Bacteria; phylum Planctomycetota; class Planctomycetia; order Pirellulales; family Thermoguttaceae; genus WRKP01. The sequence goes on from JAISJZ010000402.1 coordinate 1,945, forward strand.
CGATGCCGTGAAAGCGTGGAACGAAAAGTATTTGTATCCGAAATTGGTCGTTGCGAGAAACTCCGATGTGATGCGGATTTTAGAGGAAAAATACGGCGATAAATTGCCGACACTGCGCGGCGACATCACCGGTTATTGGGAAGACGGAGCGGCAAGCACAGCCGAAGCAACGTCTATCAACCGGCGTGCAAAGGAACAGTTGATTCAAGCCGAAACACTTTACTCAATGTTCGCCGCAAAGAAATATTCGAAAAGCGATTTTGACGATGCTTGGACGAACCTGATAATGTATGATGAACACACTTGGGGGGCGCATAACAGTATCAGCGCACCGGATAGCGATTTTGCCAAAGCACAAGACGAGTACAAACAGAATTATGCCCGAAACGGGGCGAAACAGACGAATAAATTACTTCTCGATTCCATTGACGACAAAGACGGCGGAGGTACGCTTCTCATCAATACGTTATCCCGGCAACGCAACGGGGTAACATTCCTCGGCAACGATTTAGCCCAAGCACCAACGGTGCGGGTATTTGAAACCGAAGACGGCAAACCGGTCGTTGTACAGTCCGTTGCCGACCCCGATGGCAAAACGGTTTCGATATATGCCGATTTACAATGGGGCGGCAATGCTCCGTCGATACCGGCATTGGGAACGCTACGGTTGAAAAAGTCCGACAAACAACCGGAAGAGAAGACCGGTGTTTTCCGTATTAACACCGAAACCGGTGAAATGAAAAACAACAAGGTTCATCTCGTCATTGACACGCAAACCGGTGCGATTAAATCGCTGAAACTTGCCGGAAGCGACCATAATTTTGTCAAAGAAGGGGACGACGGCAACAGCGGCTTGGACGATTATTTATACATCATCGGTCGTGATGCCGAAAAAAATCGTGAACGGATTAAATCGCCCGCTAAATTAACTGTCGTTGCAAACGGTCCGCTGGTTGCGTCGGTGTTGATTGAAATACCGGAATCGCCGTCGTTCAAATCGTTCAAGCGGCAAATCACGCTTTTTGCCGACAACGACAAAGTCCGCATTGTCAATGTCATCGACAAGAAAAAGGAACGGAAACCGGAAGGAATGTTTCTCGGGTTCCCGTTCAATGTTCCGAACGGCAAATGGTATGTCGATACGCCGTTTGCACTCGTCGAAGTTGAGAAAGACCAAACGCCGGGTGCCAACCGGAATTATTATCCGGTGCAGCGGTATTGTTCGTTGGCAAATGAAGAATGCGGCGTGAATTGGGTAACGGTCGATGCCAATATGATTCAGTTTGCCCCGATTTTGCTTGCCGGACCGTGGGGAAGTTGGGAGCAGTGGCGGGAAAAATTCCCGGAGGGGCAGCCCGGCGGAACGCTTTATTCGTGGGCTTGTAACAATCATTGGGAGACGAATTACAAAGCCGACCAAGAGGGAGAATTACGGTTTGAATACTGGGTTTGGGCGTACAATAAGAACAAGTTCAACAACGGTATTGCCCAGCGGTTTGCCCGGCAGGTGCATCAACCGGTGATAACGTTGCCAACGAGTGAGACGGCGGTGTCAACCGCCGGTAGTTTGCTGACGTTGGAAAACGAGGGGAATGTCATTACAACAGGAATCCGTCCGACCCGCGACGGTAGCGGGGCGTTGCTTGTTCGGCTGTTTAACCCAACAACGGAAAAGCAAACAACGGCACTAAAACTTTCAGAGCCGTACAAGAATGTGTATAAGTCGAATCCGTTGGAAGAAAAAGGGGACGCATTGAACGGTATCGACCTTGCGCCGTTTGAAGTGCTGACGGTGAGGGTGGAATAGTTTTAGCCGTAACACCGACGGTGTCAGGAAAAAGGAATAAAATTATGAAAAATTATTTTAACGGGCTGCAAAACATCACTGTTTGTTTTGTCTTTCTGTTGCTGACGGGACAAGTCCTGCCGATAACGGCGGAAACAACCATCGTTAAAAAGGTTCTTTCCGCTGACGAACATAGCGGCGAAAACCTTGCCGTACCGGAAAGAGTTGGTGCCTACGACAAGGGATTTACCAAAGACGGTAATGAATTTGTCTGCGATAACGGTGATGATGTCAAAACCGGACGCGGCATTGTGTTTGCCGTCAATCTGAATCAGACGGAACCGGCACCAATTCGCGCCGAAGGGCGGAGCAGAGCCGAAAACGTGAACGGTTCGCCGTCTTCGGACTACGGTTTATACATCGACATTACTTACACGGACAACACGCACCTTTGGGGTATTACCAATCCGTTTTCCGCCGGTACGCACGATTGGGAACGCAAAACGCTGTTCATAATGCCGGAAAAACCCGTCAAGACGGTTTATTTTTACGGTTTGTTCCGCAATCGGAGCGGCAAAGTTCTGTTCAAAGATTTTAAGTTGAGCGTTACAAAATCCGATGCGTCTGCGGCGGTATTTGACGGAATACCGGTACAAACAGCGGGAGTCACAGATTCCCTCCGCCCGTTAGATAAAATTTCGGTTCAACTTCGGGACGCTGCGGCAAACTCGGATTTTCTGTCCGTTCGCAGCGGAACTGGTTCTGCCCTCGGCATTAAAACCGATGTAAAATTTGGAAATACGGTCGAAATTACATTGGAGAACACGGACGGTACAGACCGGTGTTTAACGCTTGTTGTTGCCCGAAACTGCAAGGATTTAACAGATAAAAGTTTTTGCCGAATTCGGGAGAACGTACCGGTGAAGGGCGAAATGATGGTGCCGTCGCAGCAGTATCAGGTTGGTTCCAATGGTCGGCAGGCGAAGTTTCCGTTTGCAGCAATTATCGGCAATGACGCAGATAAAAAATGTCAGGGTTACGCCCTCGGTATTGATTTGTCCTATCCGGCATTTTTCCGGTTGGGATACAACGATTACACGTCGGAACTCTTTGCCGCTGTTGATGTTGCGCTGACGAAAGAATCGCCGAAAGCCGTGCTGAAATTCGTCGAATACAATTTTAACGGCAAAGACGGTTTCCGCGGGGCAGTTGCGCAATACTACGAATTGTTTCCCGATTTCTTCCGCTGCCGAACACCGGAACAAGGTGTTTGGATGCCGTTCGCCGCAATCAGTAAAGTACCGCAGTTCGAGGATTTCGGTTTCAAATTTAAGGAAGGCAATGATGAACCGGCATTTGACGATGAGCATAACATTTTGACGTTCCGCTATACTGAACCGATGACGTGGTGGATGCCGATGCCGAAGGAATCGCCGCGGACTTACGAAGCGGCAATGGATATTGTGAATAAGGAAGCAGCAAAAGGTAATGCGTATGCCGAAGCATTGTTAAAGTGCGGAATGAAAACGGCAGACGGGAAAGTGTCGCATATATTCTTGGATACGCCGTGGTGTACCGGCGTTGTGTGGAGTTATTGCGATTTGCCGAACATCGCCGGCGGCGGTTATGCCGTTAAGTGGAACAAGAAACTCGCCGATGATTTGTACGGTGTTAGTCCGAACCGCTTGCGGTCGGGTATTGACGGCGAATACATTGATTCAAGCGAAGGATATGTAACGGCGGTACTGGATTACGACCGGTCTCATTTTTCAGCGGCACGCTGTCCGCTTGTGTTCGACGGGGACAATTTCAAACCGGCAATTTTCCGGGGACTTGTCGCTTATGAATATACCCGCAGTATGTCGGAAGACATTCACCGCCGCGGCAAACTGATGATGGCGAACTCTACGCCGCACGCATTGTGCTGGCTCGCTCCGTACCTCGATGTAATGGGAACGGAAACGAATTGGAATTATGATAACCGGTGGAGTCCGATGGGCGATGACGAGTTAATGTTCCGGCGGGTATTATGCGGACCGAAGCCGTACTGTTTCCTGATGAATACGGACTTTACGAAATGGTCTTATGAATGTACGGAAAAGTTCATAAAACGCTCGTTGGCTTACGGAATGTTTCCGGGCTTTTTCAGTGCAGACGCTTCAACGGGGCATTACTTTAAGAACCCCGATTTATATGAACGGGACAGACCGCTGTTTAAGAAGTACATACCGCTTTGCAAACTCGTTGCCGAAGCGAACTGGCAGCCGTTGACGTTTGCCGTTTCCAATGTTGATAATGTCTATGTTGAACGCTTCGGTAATGAGTTGCCGAAGAGTATTTTTACGGTGTTTAACGATACCGGAAAAACACAGAATGTCGAAATACGGTTTAACACCGGCGAGTTGCCGAAAAAGTTGGTCAACCATTTGGACGGTAAAGAACACGAAATGAAAGACAACACCGTGAAGTTAACGCTCGGAGCGGAAGACGTTGCGGTGCTGTCTTCGCCTTAACGCAGCCGCAGCGACGGTTTCGGACGTTTCGCCGGCGGCAGTATCCGACCGGCTAACAGTGTTTCCGCAAGCAAAAGCAGCACCGCCAGTATCAACAAGGTATCGCTCAACGGCTGCTGACCGGCAAAATCAAATGCCGTCGAAAACCCTGCTGCACTCTCAATGTTCTGCTCAACCGGCTTCAATGCCGCCGCCAATTCGGAAACATCTTTCAAGATAATATCGCCTTCCGCCGCATCCACGTTGACTGCATATAAAGTGTTCAGCCGGGCGGCTTCGTTGCCGGTGGGGACTTCAAAAACTCCTGCGGCTGTCATAGAAGCGGGAAACACACTTTCCCGCTCGCGGACTTGTTCGCCGACATAAAACGAATTCTGTGCTTGCGGACGTTTTGCCAAATACGCCGCCAATTCAAGCATCACAACGACGAAACTTGGATTACCGCGTCCCCAGTTGTTCCACAGAGGGTCTGCCGTCGTCAGAAATACAACACTCTTGCCCTTACCGAACTGTTTCTCTACAACCAGCGGCGAACCATTGCGGAGCGTTGCAAGAGTATTAACGGCGGGACTTGTTTCTCCGTTAGAAACAAAATAACGTTCGATTTTTACGCCGCCTAACAACGCACTTTCGCCTTTGCCGAATAGCCGGAAAACCGGATGTTCCGCAACGGATACGTCTGGTGTCTTGCTCAAAAAATCCGGCGGCAGTGTTTCCTCCTTGTCGATGTCAACCGGAAACAAGCCCTTGCCGTTCTTGTACAAATCACTATGCACGAAGTCCAATTTCGTTAACTGACCGGCAAAGAACGCAACACCGCCGCCGTTGTTAACATATTCCTCCAACGCTTTTACCGCTGCCGTGTCCAACGCCGGTGTATCGAACAGAAAAACCGCCCCGTACTGTTCCAGCGGATTAGAAATGAGAAACGCCGGCGGTTCCACCCGCGTCCGAATCCCCGATTTCGCCCCGCCCGGTGCCAACGCCGTCCGAAGATATTGAACCCGGTCGTCAACGTTCGGCGGTACAATGATTAACACTTCCAACGCCTGCGGAACCGCAAATACCGCAAACCGGTGATTGTCATCCGGCACCGCATCGCTCTGCAATTCAATCTCTAACGAATGTTCTGCACCGCCGGTCAAGCGAATCGGGAACCGCACCGGCGGCACGGTCTTTTCGCCCGCCTTAATTTTCGGCACGGTAATTCCCGGCTGCGGCTGTTTGTCAATCAGAACCGAAAGAGCAACGTTGTCCGCATCGTCCTGTCCGTAATTCACCAATGTTGCGTCAACGAGCAAATCGACATCGGCGGCGTGAATACCATCGGCAATGCTGGCGTTTTCAATGCCTAAATTGCTCCGTTCCTCGTTCGCCGCCCGAATCAGCCGCACGGCACCGCCGGACTTCTTGATATTCTCAATGTGTTTGACAACTTCGGCGGCATTTTCCCAATTCCGGCGGCGGAAATCGGACAGAAAATAAACCGTGTTCCGGTACCGGGCGGCGGTCTGTTCGGCAACTGTTTCCGCTGCCGCCAGCAGTTGTTCCGGGGCGTTTGCCGCTTGCGACGGTTTCAGGTTTTTCAACGTTTCCTGAACGACATTGATACCGTCCTTGTTGAGAAGGAGTTCGGCTATTTCCGGCGATTCACCTTTCACAACGGCGGAAGCGCGGGAAAGCAAAATCAACGTTATCCTGTTATTGGAGTTGTCCGTTGTTCCTTCGAGAATTTTTTTGACAACGCCGACGGCATCATCAAAGACCGGTATTCCGCCTTGGGCGGCGTTGCGGTCGTTCATCGAATACGAATCGTCAAGCAAAACGATATGATGCGATGCTTTGGAACCGAAGTAATCCGCCCATTTTCCGGCGAGTTGCGGACCGGCAAACATCAAAATCACTGCGGCGACAGCAAGCATCCGCAGCAGCATCAGGAGAAGTTGCTGGAACAAAATCTTTGTTCTGCTCTTGCGGTAACCGGCAAGGAGAAATTCCATTGCCGCCCATTCAATCCGCCGGTGCCGGAACATATTGATTAGGTGAATCAATAGGACGGCACCAAGCAGCGGAAGAAACCAAAGAAAAACAGGAAACGTGAACATATCGTTAAGCAAAGTTAATGACAACAAACGTTATTCCGACAAACTCAATTTGTCGATGCCGACCATAAAACCGGGGTCTGCCTTCTCGTTTTTTCCGGTAATCTCAATCGTTACCGCGTGCTTGCCTGCTTTCAATTCCGCCGAACCGATTTCAACCGCCCCCGTCGGAATTACTTCGGAATGATACAAATCGACCGGTTCACCGATTTTTTGACCATCCAAATAAAATTGAACGATACTGTAGTCCTTTGCCTTCGTCAATTCGCCGACAAGTTTATACTTGCCGTCCTTTTCGATGTCCAAAATCAATTCCAGTTTTGCGCCCGGTTTTGCACCCGTCCACCAAAGTTGGTCGGATTTGTCCCACTTGCGTCCTTTTACCTCAAAATGCTTCAAGTCCTGATTCTGAACGTTGCCCGCCGTCGGCACTTTCTCGATTTTGAAGCCCGGTATCTCCAGCGACATCGGGGTCTGATATGTAACCGGCGACTGCACTTCGGCAATCTGCGCTTCCCTGTCCTGAAAATCATTTTTCTCCGCTTGTCCTAACGCATACCAATATGTTGCAACGGCATAGTCAATCTTCGTTTTCGCCCAATGCCAAACCTCCATATCGAACCGAAAGTCCGTCGTGAACGGAATCCCGTCGAGAAGCCGGACGCGGGCGTTCGTTGTATTGCCGTAGTTGCCGGGACCTTCGGCACGCGGCTGGAAATGAAACGGCGATTGGAAGAATTGCGGCGTACACCACGCATAACCGTAATAATCCTCGGTGCCGGTACCGAAGTGCGACGGAAACGTTTGACCGTCAAAATAAATTTTTTCATCGCCTTCACCCCACCACGCCGGATTGCGGTTCAGCACGCTCAACACATCGCCGGCAAAAACGCCCTTGCCCTTGACGGTGATGTAATTCCAGTCCTTCGTTCCGTTGCCGCCAATCGTTTCAATGTTCCGTTCCTGATGCCAATCGCAGTGGAAGTACATCGAGCAGTCGTTCCACTGATACGGACCGGCATAGAGCGATTTCAACGTGATGCGGACTTCCTCATCACTGTAATTCAACAGCGATACGTCCATCGAATTTTTGAACGGCATCCGCCAAAGTGAAATGAGTGTTCCGTCTTTTTCGGCGCGGGAATACCAACTTTTGTACGGATTGATACCGACACCGCTTCCGAAGAAATCACCGAGCGGACACCAAACCGTTTCTTTGTCGTCAAATTTGATTGATAGGACAACGCTCCGCAGTGCTTTGGCAAGTTTATCCCCTTCAGCATTGACTTTCAGTACGATTTGCTGCACTGCCGCCCCGTTCGGAACACCGACGCGTCCGGCAACTGACCGCGGATTGCCGCCTTTGGGAACCGTCAACTGTATTGACGGCGATTCCAAGAGCAGCGGAATAAACTGGTCGCCTGCCGTCGCTAATGTCATCTGCGTTTTTTCGGCTTTCTCTTTCAGCGATTTGAAATTGTCCGCCGTGAACGTTTCAACGGCTGTCCCTTCGGCGTATGTCCGGTAGTTAATCTGATAGTACAGATTTTTCTGCACCGGCATATCGTCAACGGTGATTTTGCAATGTTTGGCATAAGGAATCGGCAGGTACAGGTTTCGACCGCGTGCTGTTTCTTCGGACAGCGGAGTGTCAACGAGAAACTTTCCGCCGACGAGGTCGCCGATGTTCGCTTCCACGGCGGGCTTCGGATTGCCGTCTAAATAGACACGGCAAACCGATTTGTAATGATGCGATGTAATCCACCAGCGGACGACGGTACCGGGACCGTCGGCATCCATCAACACCCATTCTTTGTGTCCGTTGTTTTCCTCCTCCCGAATGAATTGCGACGCATCACCGTTGGCAAACCAATGTTCGCTCGGACTTTTTGCCGCCCTGTCATAGGAACTTGCCTGAACGCAGGTGTATGCCGGTTCAGGAAAATAAGTGATTGCATCCCGGTTCGTCATTTCATCAAGCAGCGATGACAATGACACCGTTTGGGCTTGTGCAGCAACGGCAAAGAACAGGAACAGAACCGTCCCCGACAAACGAACCATTTTCGTCATAAGTACCTCTGTTGTTAAAAGGAAAGATTTAGGGATGTTAACGCGATTCACTCTTGAAAGTATGTTTGCCGCTGCCGCCCCCGATGTGCCGGTTGACAATGAACAACAGACGGTAAATGATTATCCGTTATTCGTTATTCATTATCAATGACTCGTTATCAATTATCAATTAAAGATGCGGCGTGTTTTAATTGCGATGAGCGGCGGCGTTGACAGTTCCGCTGCCGCCTGTCTGATGAAAGAACAGGGTTTCGACTGTTGCGGCGCAACAATGAAATTGTTCGATAATACAGAATACTTAACCGAACAGTCCGCCGCCGAAGTAAAATGCAGTAAAACGTGCTGTGCCTTGTCCGATGTTGAAGATGCCCGAAGCGTTGCCTACCGCCTGAATATGCCGTTTCACGTCTTCAACTTTATCGACCTGTTTCAAAAAAATGTCATCGACCGGTTCGCCGAAGAATATCAACACGCCCGAACACCGAATCCGTGTATCGACTGCAACCGGTTCGTTAAATTTGAACGCTTTCTCCGCCGCGCCGAAGAACTCGATTTCGATTACATCGCCACCGGTCATTATGCCCGAATTGAATATGACGATGTTTCCCGCCGCTATCTGTTGAAACGGGCAGTTGACGAAACGAAAGACCAAAGTTATGTCCTGTACGCAATGACGCAGCAGCAATTAGCCAAAACAAAATTCCCGCTGGGACGGTACCGCAAACAGGAAATTCGGCAACTCGCCCAAGAACACGGTTTTGTCAACGCCGCCAAACGGGAAAGTCAGGATATATGTTTCGTTCCGAACGGCGATTACGGAACGTTCATCGAACATTACACCGGCAAAAAATGGGCGGACGGCAGTTTCGTAAACACCGAAGGAAAAACGGTCGGAACGCACCGCGGTTTAATCCGCTACACCGTCGGACAACGCAAAGGACTGGGCATTGCCGATAAAACACCGTACTACGTCTGCGGGTTCAACATTGAGGAAAACTCAGTACTTCTTTGCAAAGAACACGAATTGTATTCTAAAACATTGGAGGCGGCGGACATCAATCTGATTGTTTCGGAAACACTGTCCGCCCCGATGAAAGTCCAAGCGAAAGTCCGGTACCGGCAAAAAGCGAAACCGGCAACGGTCGAACAAACTGCCCCGGACAGAATCCGGGTCGAGTTTAACGAACCGCTCAAAGCCGTTACGCCCGGTCAAGCCGTTGTGTTATATGACGGCGATACCGTCATCGGCGGCGGCACGATTACCGCTTCGGCACAAATGGTTTCGTGTCCAATTTCTTAAACTTCTTGGAATCCTCCAATTTTTTCAAACCTGCCGGTGAAACTTTCGGGTTGTCCGTGATGATTAACTCTTCCAACTTCGGCATTGCCAACAGAGCATCGACAGACGCATCGGAAATGCCGGTGTTCCGCAGTTCCAAACTTTTCAGGTTCGGCAGTTTCGCAATCGTTTCAACGGCTTTGTCCGTTATCGGTATTTCCCAAATGCTTAACGTTTCCAAATCCTTTACCGAAACCAAGTTTAACATTCCGCCGTCGCCGAGCGAATTTAACTCCCGCAGATACAGCCGCTTCAGTGCCGGCAAGTCCCGGAACACTTCCATACCGGAATCGTCCAGCGTCGGCAAGTCCCGCAGCGTTAGCCGGTTCAACTTCATTCCTTTCAGATTTAACAGCCCTTGGGAACCGAACCCTTGGCAGCGGTGAATTATCAACGTAACCAGTCCTTCAAATTTGCTGATGAATTCGCCGGAGCGGTCAGTGATATTGAAGTCCTGAATCTCTAATTCCTGTAAACCCTTCGACTTCAGCAACGCTTCGAGTCCGCTGTCGTCAACCGCCTGACTCATATGTTTGAGTTTTTTCAACGACGGCAATTCCGCCAAGCAGCCCATCGCACTGTTGCCGATTTGCATATTCGCCCTGATGTCCAGCGATTCCAACTTCGGCATCGACGCAATATCCATTATGCCGAACTCGCCGAAATTGCAGTACATCATCGACAGCGATTTCAATTCTTTCAGTTTGCTAATTTCTTTCAGAGCCGCATCGGTCAACAGCGTGTTCGAGGAAATATCCAAATCCGTCAGATGAGGAAAATTTTCAACAATTTTTTTCACGGCGGCATCGTTGAAACTTTCCGAATTGGTCAGTTTAATTCTTTTCAATTTTTTCAAACCGGCAAGGTCGGAAACCATTGCTTCGTTCAGTTTCCGGTAATTGGAGATGAGCAGCGTTTCCAAGTCGGGCTGCTTGGCGAACAGTTTGAACACATCGGCTGTCAATTCGGAACTGTCCAGCGTAATGGACTTGACGGTTCCTTCCTTTGTCAATTCATAAGAACCGCCGAGTTTTTCAACGAGTTGAACTGCTTCTTTTGACGCATCGTCCGACGGTTCCGTCTTCACCGCCGGTTTGGTAACCGTTCCCGTTTTGTCCGCCGGCGCGGTCTTTTGCGGCGGTTCCTGTTTTTGCTGCGGGCAACCGGTCAAAACAAACGATAAAATCAACAAAGAGAAAAAAATAATTTGACGCATCAGAGTAATTAAAGGAAAAACGGTGCAGGAATTGAGAAGTTTCCCGCATTATACCGAATTCATATCAGAATACAAGAGCAGGAAAAATTCAATTATCAATTTTCCCACGGGTTCGTCCAATCGCCCCAGTTGTCAAGATACGTTTTGTAAACCGGACGCTGTTCGAGTTGAGCCGTCAGCCAATCTTTCGTCTTTTTCACAATCACTTGTTCGTCCCGCAGCGATAACGCACCGGTCAGCACCATCGTCCGAAGAAACACAAAATAGGTGTCGAGAACATCGCACCGGCAATAATCGTTGATTTCCGCCAAACGTCCTTCGTCGTACATATCTTGCACCATATAGCCCTTCGTCTCGATTTTCCCCGGTTTACCGAGAATATTTGCCGACAAGTTCAGTCCGCCGGTGAATCGGGTCGCCCCGAAATTCGTCAATATGTCGTATAAGTCGGTGTGTGCTGTGGTGTTGTACCGATTCCGCGGCTGGTCGAATGTTTTGGCATTCATTGCGAACCACTCCGGGATAGAAATACCGTACCGGAACGACGCAAGTTCCATCATCGGAATATCGAATCCTCTGCCGTTGAAACTAACCAGCGTCGGTTTCTGATACGCCAGCCAGCCCTTCCAAAATTTATTGCAAATTTCGTGCGGTCGAAATTGCGGTTCGTCAAGAACGACAACATCTTGCAGCGAAAAATCGCCGGCAACTTTGGCAACTGTTACGCAAATCGGATACTGAAACGTGTAGGGAATAAAATCAGATTCGCCGTTGGACTTATCCAATAGTTCGGTGCGGTACCGGGCAACTGCTTTTTCGGCGGGAACTTCGCCGTTAAAGTGAACCTTTGAAATCAGAGCGGCATCAGCAACGCTTTCAATATCAAATACAAGGTAGGACGGACGCTCTGACATATTATTGACAATGGATAAAATTGATAATTGACAACTCTTAAACTATCCTGACGGCAACTCCGAGTTCCGCCAACTGCCGTTTCAACTCGGGTATTGTGATTAAACCGGTGTGCAGAATCCCGGCAACGATTGCAGCGTCGGCGTGAGCAACGTCGAACGCATCCCGCAAGTGCCGGGCGTTGCCCGCCCCGCCGGACGCAACCACCGGTACACCGACCGCTTCCGAAATTTTACCCGTAATCGTCAACTCGAAGCCGTTTCGGGTTCCGTCGGCATCAACCGAATTGACGACAATTTCGCCGACTCCTAAACCAACGCACCGTTTCGCCCATTCAACCGCATCAATGCCGCTGCGTTCCCGAAAGCCGCGGGTCGTGATTTCGTAACCGCTGGGAAAAGCGGTACAAGCACCGCCGCTGACCGCAATGGGGTCCATTCCGAGAACGATACACTGACTTCCGAACGCTTTCGCTCCTTCGGTGATGATATTCGGATTTTTCACGGCAAGCGAATTGACGGAGACCTTTTCGGCACCGGCAAGCAGAATCCGTTCCATATCGGACAGCGAAGCGATACCGCCGCCGACAGCGAACGGAATACGGATGGCTTCCGCAACAGAATAAACCATTTCAATATCAATCGGACGGTGTTCAGCCGAAGCGGTAATGTCATAGACCACTAACTCGTCCGCCCCGTCTTCGTAGTATTGCCGTGCCATCGCAACCGGGTCGCCCAAGTCAATATTGTCCTTGAACTTTACGCCTTTGGTCACCCGGCGTTTGATAACATCCAAACAGGGAATAATGCGGCGTTTAAGCATCGGAATAATCCAAAAAACCGGTATAGACAGATTTTTTGGTTTATTGTATATTACTATGTATTGACGTTTAACTGTGCCGGCGGAACGACCGCCCGGCTGAATAATGTTTCACCCACAGCATTGTATAATGATGATGAAGGTTTGTCAAACTGTTTCTCTTTCTGTATTCCTGTTTGTTTTTGCCGCGGTATCTGCTTTTGCCCAAGGAATACCGGCACTCTCCCCGGACCAGCCGGCGGAAGCGGTCAAACCGGTAGAGACCGCTGCGGCTGACCCCCTGAAAGCAGAATTGCAAGGTGCTGCTGACCTGTTCAATGAGACGGATTTCAACGGAGCGTTAGAAAAACTCAAAGAAATCTGCGGACGAAATACGAAACTCGCTCCGCCGCGGCTGATGCTCGCCCAATGGTTCTCCCGTGCAAATCAGCCGAACGGCGTGTTTGCGTCGCTCAACGCCGCAACAACGGAATCGCCGACCGACCCCGAAGCGTTCATTCTGCTCGGCGAAATTGCCTTGAAAAAAAATGAAACTGCTGCCGCAACGCTGTTCTTTCAAAAAGGCGGCGCATTGCTGGCACAGTACAGTGCTGATGCCGAAAGGAAAAAATTGATGCAGATTTCGCTGTTGCGGAACGAAACGATTCTTGCCGAACTTCGCAGCGATTGGAAGGGAATGGAGAATTGCAGCGACCAGCGGGTAGCATTGGAAGGAAAAACACCGGAACTTCTGCGGGTTAAAGCCGTTTCGCTGTTCCGGCAGGAACGCGACCAAGAGTGCGCCCAATGGCTTGCCCAAGCCGACCAAGCGGCGGCTTCGCAGAAAAACAAAGGGCTGCCTGCCGAGGCAATTTTGGCGCAACTTTACACGTCCCGCGGCGGCGATGAAAACATTGACCGCGGCAAAAAGTTTCTGAACGCTGCCGTTCAAAAATATCCGAAGTCGAAAGAAGTGCTTGCCCTTTCGGTGAACACGAAACTTGCCGACGACGATTTAACCGGCGCGAGGCGGCTTGCCGAATCGTTGGTTGCCGAAGACCCGAACGCAAAGCAACTCTTGGCAACCGTGGCATTGTTCCAAGGAGAATACGCAACGGCGGAGAAACTGTTTCAGGACATCGTTGTCGAATCACCGGCAAACATTGCGGCAACGAACGGATTGGCGTTGGCGTTATGCGAACAGGACGACCCGGCGAAGTTAAAGCGGGCGGGAGAATATGCGCTGGAAAATGTCCGCAAACAGAACAACAACGGCGACTTGTTGGGAACGCTCGGCTGGGTGTTGTTTAAGGCGAAAAATTACCAGCAGGCGGGACAGGTTTTGCAGCAGGCGGCGGCAGGCGGCAACATCAACTCGCAGACAGCATATTACTTGGCGGAGTTTGTAAATCATAACGGCAACAAAGACCAAGCAAAGCAACTTCTTGAAGCGGCACTGAAGGGCAACCGTCCGTTTGCAAAGAAAGCCGCGGCGAAGAAACTGCTGGAAACGTTGAAGTGAAAATCCGCCTGTTGACGTGGCATAACGAGCAGGAGGTTAGCCCCGGAATAGATTACCTTCTTACCATCTATCAAGAGAACCTTAATTATGAACGAAACGATTTTGACCCGCCGGAATTTACTTGGTACTGCCGTTGCCGGCATCGTTGCCGCTGCTGCCGGTACTGCCGAGGCACAGGAGCGTCAACGCCGGAGAGAAGGCGGTGCCAGAAGTCAGGGAGACCCGTTTGAACGCCGTGAACGGATTGTTCCGTCCTTCGGCAACGCCCAATTCTATAAGGACGGCAAGTTTGATGAAAATGCCGCCAAAGATGCGGTGATTGCCCTGTGCCGGTATCACCGTTATCCTGTGTTCCCTGATTTCAAGGAAAAACTCTGGGTTTCCGACTACGGTATCGGCAAGTTCACCGAAGTCGGGCTTGCCGCGATTATGGTGGCAAACAACCGGCGGGAAGGGTCGTCTTATATGCTGCAAGAGTTGTTCCTTCTTCCGAATCAGATGCTGCCGGAACATTGGCACGTCAAAGGCGGTGCCGATAAGGACGGACCGCAGAAAGACGAGGGCTGGTTCGTCCGCTACGGACGCAGTTATGTTATCGGCGAAGGCGAACCGAATCTGCCGCCGGAAATTGCCGTGCCTGCTTCGCACGGCGATGTAACCGTTAAACACGCCGTTGTTGCCGACCCCGGTACATTTGTGCCGCTCGGTCCTCTCGGTTCACACCATTGGCAGTTTGCCGGCAAGGAAGGCGTGATTCTGTCGGAAGTAGCGAATTATCACAGCAACGCTTGTGTCCGGCACCAAAACAAGACGGCAAACGATACGTTCCTTAAAGGAATATAAGGCAACCTCTAATAACTTGCCCTGATTTTTGGTATTGATAAGATAACAGTGTTTTCCATTTTATCAGAGTCAATTTTTCGTTATTTCCGGTGCCGCCGAATTTGACCTCCGCCGAAACGAATATGGACAAATTACAGTTTCCCGCGGCGGTTCGCCCCGCCCTCTGTGTTCTGCGAAGTTCTGTCCTGACGGAAAAAACTACCGTCAGGAAAAAGAAAAAAAAACCGCAATTTCGCCGGGTGCATAAAATTTTTCTCCCCCCCCTATTGACAATGCCGATAACGTATGTTATTACACGGGGTCAATTGTTGTTCTATTTCGCCGTATTAGGTCAAACATAAGGAGAATGTTATGAATCTTACCGCAATTCTGTTAAGGTGTTCTGGCGCGTTGACCCGACACACACACACACACGGCAATCTGAATCCGAAACTTTAGCGGAAAATGAAAATTCCGTAAAATTCGGTTTCACCCTCGTTGAACTTCTCGTCGTCATCGCCATTATCGGCGTTCTCATCGCTTTGCTCTTGCCCGCTGTGCAAGCCGCCCGTGAAGCCGCAAGACGTTCTCAATGCATTAACAATCTGAAGCAGTACGGGTTGGGAATGCAAAACTACCATTCGACGCATAAAGTTTTTCCCGTGATGCGCGGCGGTCCAAAATCTTCTGAATATGCTGTCGGTTCTACTGCCTTCAATGATGTGAACAGAAATCACAATTGCCAATGGGGACCTTCTATGTTCACGCTGCCGTTTATGGAGCAAACGCCTCGCTACGATTTGCTGTGGTCGCAACGGACGACCGATGGTCGGATTCCTTGGCCTTGGAATAACGGTTCTCAAACCAATGCCATTGCGAATTTTTATTCCGAATCCTATCCGTCAATGCTCTGTCCCTCCGATGCCGGTGGAAGGTTTCCCGGATTTACGCATTCGGCGGGGGATGTCGAAGATCATCCCGACCGTCCACACGCCAAGAAAAATTATATGGCTTGTATTGGTGATTTCATCAATGATAACGTCGTTATGAGTGCAAACCAGCGGGGTATGTTGGTTCCGTTACTGTACAATTCAATGGCTGCCTGTACAGATGGAACGAGCAATACAATGCTCTTTTCGGAACGGTGTACTCCGTCGCAAAACAAAACTCGATTGATTCGCGGTGGATTGGCTTACGGAATCGCAAATTTTGCCACGATTCCCAGTAATTGTTTAGCCGCCGGAGATTCGACTCAATTACCACGACACGCACAACTCGCTTCCTGCCGGTCGAGGCGGACCGAATGCCAGGACTGCGAATGGTGGTACTATTCAAACACATGACCGTAACTGGGGACCTTGGATTGCTATGACTCCGTTTATGGAGCAAGGTTCACTTTACGAACTCTATACGTCCAGTATTGCTAAAACATATACCGGAGGCAGTGCAACGGGAACGGACGCACGCAGTCCCGGTTATATTTTTCCGCCTTGGCACAACAATTATACGTCACCGAATTATAATGCTTGTAATCCCGATTACCGTAATCTCTGTAGTGCGCAGTTTGACACAATGAAGTGTCCGTCTGATGCGAACGCCAAGTTCTTTTTTGGAGTCCTTGGTGCTCTTTCAACGGATGTCACTGATGCCAGTTTAGCGAAAAATTCTATGCGGAATTATGTGTATAATCGCGGTGATTGGATTGGAAATTCTGCGAATCTCGGCGGCTGGAACAGCGGCGATAACAATGAAGTATTTCGGAACAATAATGTCCGCGGTCCGTTTGCCAGTGGAATTTGGTTCGGTTTGGAATCCTGTTCGGATGGAACGAGTAGCACTTTGTCGTTTTCCGAAGCGGCAGTAACTCCGAAAGCGTTATCTCCGACAATTCGCGGCGGTACAGTGCAATTTGCCACAGCAGCAAACGTGTTGACACCGAAAAATTGTCTTGACACGAAAGATGGAAAATATTTGAAAGTGTCAACAGGGATAACAATCGGCAATCCCGAATATGGTATGTTATTTGATGGTCGCCGACTTGCCGGTTTCACAACGGTTCTTCCGCCGAACAATCCGAGTTGCGCTCCGTCAGCGGATTTTCATTATAGTTTCGGAATTAACACACCGAACAGTTACCATTCCGGCGGCGTGAACGCGGCACTGATGGACGGTTCGGTAAGATTCGTTTCAGAAACGGTTGATGCCGGTAATCCTTCGGACATTCAACCAACCGCCGGCGGTCCTTCCGTCTATGGTGTCTGGGGTGCTATGGGTTCGAAAAACGGCGGCGAAAGTAAAGGATTATAGTTGATATTGATAATTGATAGTGGATAGTGGATAGCGGATAATTGACAATGTTGTTCAAATCCGCTGTCCACTCCCTGCTAACCCACTATTCACTATTATGACTCGTTTTATTTTCATTGTTTTTTTGACGTTTTTTATTTCGCCGGTATTTGCTGCGGAGAACGGCGTAACGGCTCATCGGGGAAATTCGGCGGAGTATCCTGAAAACTCTCTTGCCGCATTTCGCAGTGCCGCCCGGCTGGGAGTTGATTGGATCGAGACCGATATTAACAAAACGGCGGACGGTCACATCGTTATCAATCACGATAAGAACACCAAAACCGTTTCCGATGCCGATTTGGTCATCGGAAATTCGACGCTGGAACAACTTCGCAAACTTGATATGGCTTATAGTTTCCGAAAAAGCAAAGGACTCACCGAAACGGAATGTCCTCGGATCGCCATTTTGACGCTCGAAGAAGTTCTGCCGGTGATTCTCGAATTCGAATCGGTAAAACTTTCGCTCCAACCGAAAAACAGCGGCGATTGCGTTGATAAAGCAATTGAAATCGTGCGCAAATTCAAAGCAATTTCCCGTGTCGGTTTCAATGACGGAAATCTGGAATGGATGGCGAGAGTCAAGAAATTGGAACCGGGCGTTCCGGTATTTTGGGACAGATTTGAATGGAACGATGCGGACATTGAAACGGCAAAGCAATACGGTTTCGAGACAATCGTTTCTCATCACAGCAAGGTAACGCCGGAGCGAATCGCCGCTGTTCACGCCGCCGGAATAAAATACGGCGTCTGGACGGTTGATGACCCGGCTCTGTTGAAAAAATTCCTTCAAATGGGTGCCGACCGAATCTATACCGATGTACCGAGAATTCTACTCGAACTGAAAAAGACAAACGAACTCGGTTTCAAATAAACAGGGCTAACGTTGGTAATGTTCTAAAATCATTGAATTAGCAAAGGTAACAAAGGTATTATATGTTTCGGAAAACAATCCTTGCGACCTCGTGATTAGTAAAGAAGATGCGGAGAACGCCAAACACGTTGTTTCAATTTTGGCGGGTTCCTTTGAATCGGAAATGTGGAAAAAAGGAACCGATGCCGATGCAATCCTCTATTACATCGACTTGCCAGACCACGTTGGACACAGCGGGGGATATTGTCCGCCCGGTGCGAAGCATAAGGAATACATCGCTTGCATTGAAGAAATTGATGGTTGGCTTGGTTCAATTCTTGATGCTATTCGGAAACGTCCGAAATTTTCTAACGAAAATTGGCAAATCATTATTTGTTCCGACCACGGCGGCTGGTTGAATGGACACGGACAGATGCGCGCCGACAATTTTACAATTCCGCTTTTCATTTCAAGTAAAAACGTTGTGCAAGGTGAAATGCGCGGGCAACCTTGCGATGCCGATGTTGCCGTTACCGTGTTGGATTATTTCGGCTTCGATGTTGCGGCAATGAAAAAGGAAGGACTTCTTGACGGTTCTGTTCGCGGAAAAAGCGAAGCGGCTGCTGTCTCGAACAAACCGATTGAAGACGGACTTCTCGTTTATCTTCCCTTCGATGGAAACCTTGAAAATAAAGCCCCCAAAGCATCGGAAGCAATCACGGCGGAAAATCACGGCGCGAAAATCGAATCGAGCGGCGGAAAGCAAAACGGCTATCTTGCCGTTAGAAAGAGTGATCAGCCGCAGTTCATCACGCTTGGTAATCCTAAATCGCTACAATGGGGAACGGACACGAATTTTTCTGTTGCTTTTTGGACGCGGCTGCCGACAGTTCAGAAAGGCGACCCTGTGTTTTTGGGCAAAAAAGATTGGGCAACGGGACGGAATTCGGGTTTCTGTTTATTTGCTAATCCGTTTAATAACGGAAATATCATCGGACTCAATTTGGCAAACACTGATAAGCACAGGGTTGATGTCAAACAGATTTTCCTTACAGCGAATGATTGGTGGTTTTGTGCTGCCGCAGTCGATAGAAAGGGGAACGCAACACTCTTTGCGGGAAGTCCTGACGGTCGATTGTTTTTCGTTAGCGAAAGTTTGATTAATGAAAATGTCGGAAAAAGTTTTGACCGTATGGACGGCAGCATTGATTCGCCGTTGCCTT
>JAISJZ010000098.1 GCA_031261125.1 Planctomycetaceae bacterium
CGGTCTGTTTCTCATCGACGGACAGCGGGAAATTCAACGGGCCATCCAAAGCGGTGGCGCCGTCCAAGCATTGTACGGAACCCAAGAAGAGTTAGAGACGTTTGACTGCGGCAGCAAAAGCAGGACTCACGGAATCCCGCTCGTTAGTGTCTCGGCGGCAGTTCTTGAAAAAATTATGTTCGGCGAACGGGAATCACTCGTTGCCGTTGCTGCCGTCCCGGAACATTCCTTGCACCATTACGAATTGCAAACAGCAAGGAACGATACGCCGTTGTTTGCGGTGCTGGAACAAATTGAAAAGCCGGGCAACATCGGAGCCGTATTCCGCAGTGCGGACGGAGCAGGGCTGGACGGCGTTATTCTTGCCGATGAATTGAGCGACCTGTATAATCCGGCAGTGATTCGCAACAGTATGGGAACGGTGTTTAACATACCTGCCGCTGTTGCCGGTGCCGCCGAAACGCTGAATTATCTCAATAAACATCACATCCGCGCAGCAACCGCCCGATGCGAAGCGGTAGTTTCTTACACTGACTATGATTTTCGGCAGCCGACGGCAATCGTTCTCGGCAATGAAGCAAACGGTTTATCCGCTCATTGGTACGGAGAAAACATCACCGCCGTTTCTCTGCCGATGTTGGGCATTGCCGACTCCCTGAACATTTCAAACGCTGCCGCTGTTTTGTTTTACGAAGCGAGACGGCAGCGTCGGGCGAATGCTGCCGGTTCCCATTGACTTTTCTCTGCCGAACGGGTAGAATGACACCGCCGGTAGCCGACGGATATGACTCAATGACCCGCGGTGACAGAACCGCTGTACTGCAATGAAAACATTCTTAAACTTTATTCCTAACGCTGCTGTGTTCGTCCTCCTCGCCGGGATTTTCTATTTTGGTTATATTACCGATTGGAAAATGCCGAAGTTCTCCGAACTGACCGGACACGCTCTTTCAACGGAATCCGACTGGTGCGGCGACCACCTCGTCCCGGAATCGCAATGTATCGAATGCAAACCGAACTTGCTTCCGAAGGAATACGATTTCGGTTATTGCAAAGAACACGGCGTTGCTCAATGCGTGATTCATCATCCCGAATTGGCACAGTTGCCGGCGGGACAAATCCCAACTGCCAATTTGCCTAAATACAATACTGCCGATGCGGTCAATTTAATTCACCGGCAGCGGAACAATCCGGCGGACACACTGCACAGCAAACGGGTTCAGTTCACATCGAAAGAGTCCGTTGAGAAATCCGGTATTACCGTTGACATCGTTCGGGAAGGTGAAATTACCGAAACCCTTACCGCCAACGGTGAATTGATTTTCGACCCGAACCGGGTTGTGCTGCTGTCATCGAAAGTTTCCGGTACGGTTGACGAAGTGTTGAAAATCATCGGCAACCCTGTCAAGGCGGGAGAAATTCTTGCGCTGGTTGATGCGTCCCAAATCGGACTGCTAAAATCGGAGTTTGTCAAAAATTTCGTCCAGTTGGAATTGCAAAAGGACAACGTCGAACGGCTCACGCCGCTTACTGCGTCTAAAGCCGTATCTGTTCAGGAAATGCTGCAAGCGACAACGGCATTGCAAGAGGCGGAAGTGAATCTGCTGGCTACCCGGCAGCAGTTCACGAACCTCGGTTTTATCCTGCCGCAGGACTTCGGAACGAAGGACCCGGAACAGTTGTCGGAGAAACTTCGGTTCCTCGGTATTCCGCAGAACATTGTCGAAACACTGCCGTCAAAAAACGCGAACCTGTTTCCGCTCGTCGCTCCGTTTGACGGTGTAATAACGGAATCAACCGCCGTCCGCGGAAAAGTGGTCGAAGCGTCCCATCTGCTGTTCACCGTTTGCGATACCCGTAAAATGTGGATTATGCTCGATGTCCGGCAAGAAGATATTCCCTACGTTAAGCAAGGACAATCCCTCGTGTTTCATTCCGACAACGGTAAGGATACGGCAACGGGAACGGTATCGTGGCTGAATCCGGCGGTTGACGAAAAAACGCGGACGCTGAAAGTCCGGGCGGAAGTTGACAATTCAGACGGCAAACTTCGCGGTAACACATTCGGTTTCGGCAACCTTATTTTGCGGCAGGAGAAGAACGCGGTGCTTGTGCCGCTCGAAGCAGTGCAGGCAACGGCAGATGTACAGTTCGTGTTCGTCCGGGACAAGGACTATTTTGCCCCGGAATGTCCGAAGATTTTTTATCCCCGGCAGGTAGTTCTCGGTGCGAAAGGCGAAGGTATCAATGCCGGTAAAGTTGAAATTTTAGCGGGCGTTTTGCCCGGTGAAATCATTGCCGTAAAAGGCAGTAATGTTTTGCTTGCTCATTTACTCCGCAGCAACCTCGGAGCAGGTTGTTGTGCGGAGGACTAACTTCCAGAACCCTTTTTCCCCATTATTTATGAAGAACCTGACCATTATTGTATCGCTGTTTGCCTTACTTGCGTTCGGCTGTGCGAAGGTAGAACAAACAGACACCGGCAGCACCGGACACAACCACGGCGACCACGCGGCACCGGAAGGACATACGGACGAACATACGGTCAACGGCTGGTGTGTTGAACACGGCGTACCGGAAGACGATTGTACGGCGTGCAGCAAGACGGCTGCCGAGAAGCACAAGAAGGACGGCGATTGGTGCGACGAACATAATGTTGCAAAGTCGCAGTGTTTCGTTTGCAATCCGAAGTTGAAGGACGAGTTCGCGGCAAAGTACAAAGCGCAGTTTGGGACTGACTTGCCGCAGCCGCATAAACACTAGATCGTTGGAAGTTTCTGAAAACTCTTCAACAGCAAAGAGAAATACAATCCTCCGTTTAGAATGATGTTCGCAGCCGGAGGAACACGCTGTCCGCCGGATGCGTGCTGTACACTTGTTCCCGCTCCAACTTGCGTTCAAACATATAGCCGAGTTCCAAACCGAGCATAAAGCCGGCGGCACAGCGGCGTTCATAACCAAGCAGCAGCCGAATATCCCGGTATTCCACGTTTTCGGCATAGCCGTGCTCTTCAATATCCCACGTTCCGCCGCCGAATTCCAAGGCGGTGTAGAGCCAATCCTGTTTTTCATCG
The DNA here is from genome assembly GCA_031261125.1 of Planctomycetaceae bacterium. GTDB lineage: Bacteria > Planctomycetota > Planctomycetia > Pirellulales > Thermoguttaceae > WRKP01. The sequence continues at coordinate 3,075 of JAISJZ010000098.1, forward strand.
TCTGCAGCCGAACCAAACCAGCGGACTCGTTGTGCAATTCTTAACCGAGGAGCAACGAGTTCCACGCTGACATCGTCGTGCGGGGTCCAAATGATACCGGCAATCGGAAACCAGTTATAACTGTCACTGCGGTCGAGATACGCTATTCCGCCGACAATTTTCAATCGGGGATTGCAACTCCAAATCGCCGCAATGCGAGCTGGGTACCGCATCGCCTTGCTCGCTTTTACCTTGAAATCGCCGTTGTAAACGGCAGATGCTCCTAAATCGAGTGTCAACTTGTTTGGAATCACCGGTTTGAGCCAGCGGAAATCCAAGCCCGTCGAGTAAAGCGTCTTCTTCGTCATATAGCCGTCCGTTTTCGGGTCAAAAAACGTTGTTCCGAACGACGGCGTGATGATGAACGGCGAATCGGCACTCGGCAGCGGAAACGCAAACGCCGCCGATAAATTGAGTTGCGTCATTCCCAATCCTTTTTCGCCGCCTGCTTTCGGCGACCAAAGAGCATTAAAGTTTGCTTTCTGAAATACGCCGCTGCGTTTGCCCGACGGCATTGCCGAAAGATACAAATCGTTGTCCTGTTCCGTCGGCGGAAGAACCAAACCGAAGATACTGTTATTCTCTTCCGGATTCAGCATTACAGCGGGCGTCACCGGATTGATGCACGTGTCGCCGGTCAATCCGTTGGTTCCTTGCGCAGGATACGGATTCCAAGCCGGATTATTGAAATACTGCTGCGACAGTGTATCCGCCGGCTGTGCCGATGCAGCACAAGCCGTCAGAACGGATACGAGCAGAACGCTGATAAGGGATAAATGACGGTTATTCATTAAAAGATAAATCCTGTTTTCAGATACAATACACTCGGCGGACTCGCCCATTTATGACCGGCAGTGTAAAGTTCGCGCCCGAAACTGCCGCCGAATTCAAAGTATCCGCCGACACGGGTGTAGGTCTCAAATTCAACGCCGGTACCGATTTTAATATCGTTGTAGTCCGTTTTGCCCAAACCGTCGATGCTCCAGCATCCGCCGCCGTAATCGGCTTGAACGTAGCCCCACCATTCGGAACTGCTCTTCCATAAACGTTTGGAAATCTTCGGGTTCGGAAACACGAGACGGACAATCAAGTCGTCCCGCGGTGTCCATATCACGCCGCCGGTCGGCATAAGACGGATTCTTGCTCTGTCCATATAAATCAAGCCGGCGGTGAGTTTCATCTCCGGCGAAACAGTAAAGTTGCCTTCGACCCGTCCTTGATACCGCAGGGCTTCCGACGCAACGTGTTTGAAGTCCGAAAACACGCCGAAGCGGAACCAAGCATTCAAGCCGAAATTCTCCGTAATTTGCGGCTGCATTCCTAAATCGAGGAACGCACCGAATCCGTTCGGCGACATATTCGGCGGACCGACGGGACCGTCCCACCACACCAGATTTGCGCCGGGAGCAACAAGAAAATAACCGGGACCGCTTTGACCGGGCGCATTGTTCGGAATGTACCGGCAGGGAATTGCCAACTGCATCCGCAGGTCAATTTCGCTCATCCCGAAGGAATTGCCTTCTTTTCCGCCGGGCAAAAACGTGTAATCGCAGCGGGTTGCTTCCCGGAACTTCCTCATTGCGGCGTATGTTTCCGGGACGAAGCGGTCGAAATTGCCGGAGTAAATCCCGGAGTTGCCGGCGTAGCCGGAACTGCCGAGAACGTTGTTATTTATCGTGCTGCTATTATTTAGCCCTGCGGTTATACCGCCGGTTTCTGCGTAGGGGTCGAACGGTAACGATACAACGGGAGAGGGAACAACAACGGGGGCGGGGGGCGGGACGGAAGGTGCAAAGGATGAAG
>JAISJZ010000123.1 GCA_031261125.1 Planctomycetaceae bacterium
GTTAATGCGGCGGCGGTCTTCAAAAATACGGTTAAACAGGATGTTATGGTAAAGCATAAAAAAACCGGTCGCGAATCACGCAGCCGGTCGGTTCCTCGGCACGCATCAGTTCAGTACAACCGCTGCACGCTAAACAAACTTTTTTGATGTCCATTACGTTCGTTGTCAAAATGTCGTTCGGCGCATCGGGGTATGCAAAACTGCTGCGCCCCATTCCGAATAATGTCGCCCAGTTGTTTTTCAAAATTCCGGCGGCAACCCCCGGCACCAAATTTCTTAACCACGCCGTTCCTGCCCCGAACATCGGCAAATCAGGAAACGCCTGCTGCATTTCCCTGACGATATTCACGAACCGGACAACGCCGTACAACGGATTCTCATCGTAAGGTTCCGTTCCCCGCACCGGTGTTGCATACGGACGGTTAAAATGCGGATTAAAGTACGGATTACCTACCGTGATATTTAGCAGCGGAACACCGATTGTCTTTAATTCGGCAGCAAGTTGCCGCGGTTCTGTTAAATCCCAAACTTGGTAATTTTCCTTGTCCGTTCCGAAACCATAAGGATATTTCACGGCATCGTAAACATTCAACCGGGACGTAACGAACACTTGCGGGACTTCGTTTTTGACCCGCTGCATTGTTTCCCGCAAAAATCTTGTCCGGTTCCCGAATGAACCGCCGTACTTTCCTTCGCGGGTGAACGCTCCAAGCAATTCATTTAGTAAATAGCCGTGGCAGGACTTGATGTCAACGCCGTCGAAGCCGCATTTTGCTGCCCGTTTCGCTGCCGTGATATAAGCGTCTTGCAATCGGTCAAGTTCGCTGTCCGTAATGAGCGGATAATCGGCGGGAATGTTGTGGGCAGCATCGAGTACCGCACTGTGCTGGGCAATCACCGGCTTGCGGTTATGCCGCACCGGTTTGCTGTACCGTCCGCTGTGCGTTAATTGCAGAACGCTGACGATTTCGTGTCCGTACTTTTTCCGGGCAACGGACTTTGTATGTTCTTCGAGGGCGGCGAACCGGTTCACGGACTTTTCGTTGAGCCAAAATTGCTGTTCGTTTGACCGGGCTTCCGGCAGCACTGCCGTTGCCTCAAACCAAATGAGTCCGGCACCGCCTTCGGCGAACCGTTCATAGCGGCGGAAACCCAATTCGGTCGGTTCGCCGTTCGGTCCTGAATCAAATCCTTCCATCGGTTGTACAACGAACCGGTTCGGAATTGTCAATCCGCTATCCAGTATCAGCGGTTTTGCCGCAGGTATCAAATCATCGGACAGCGGAATCGTCAAATCGAGTTGTGCCAACCCCGCTTGCAGTTCTTCGTAATTTTTAATAAACGGATATTTTGCCATTGCTTATTCTTTTAAGTCAATACATTTCATCGTTGTTTGGTCGCGGAGCAAAAGCAAGCCGTTGACCATTGCCATCGGAGACCACGCCCCGTGGTCGTCTAACACCTGCGATTCCCACAGCGGTTTGTACCCCGCTGTTGTTGCTTCGCAAGCCGTTAGTTTGCCGTCATCGTCCATAATCAGGAAAACCGGATTCGCAGAATCCGGCTCGTTAACGAGAATGTACGGACCGCCGCCGAACCGTCCTTTGGAACCGCTGTGCCAAATCACTTTACCGTCCAGCGTCAGGCAAACGAATTCCTTATCCCGCTGCCGGATGCCGAACAGATGATTATCGTACAGTATCGGCGTTTGCTGTTCCGAACCGAAAACAGCATCCTTCAGCCGGAACAAGGTCTTACAGTTAGCCGCAGGGACTTGCTCCGCGGTCTCAACGGCTGATTTGACTTGCAGCATTACCGAACCGCTCAAATAACCGCCGCAGCAGAAAATCCGATTGCCGGGACAAATCACCGGCGACGGACACGTTGCGATTTCAATTTGCCAATCCGTTGTTGACCATAAGATTTTTCCGTCAGCAGCGTCAACACCAACGACACCGCCTTTGCCGCAATACACGAATGTCTTTTTGCCGTCCAAATCCATCGGGATAATCGAACTGTGCGTCATCGTCCAGCCGAACGGATTCGGTGTCCGCCAAATTTCTTTGCCCGTCCCGCAGTCAATTAACGTCAACAAACAATCGGGACCCGCCGGAGCAGCAATGACCGCTTCCTTGTCCGTTATGAAGGGGCATTGTCCGGCGTACCATTCCGGTTCTGCTGTACCGTAAGTATGTTTCAAGTCGATGAACCATTTTTCCTGACCGGTCATTGCGTCAACGCAGAGCAGATGACACTTCGGACCAAGCGAAACGCAATACTTATCGGAAACAGCAGGAATCGTTCGGGACATACCGTGATTCTTTTTGATTTTCACCGGATACGAGTACCGCCAAATCTCTTCGGCGTTGTCCAGCGACAGGCAGCGCAACGCGTCCCGCTTGTTCTCCATATCATAATCGAGGATATACACCCTGCCGTTGCGGACGGCGGCACCGGCAAAACCTTCGCCGAGCGGCAATGTCCAGCGAGCCGACGACGGTGCCGGCGCATCTTTTCGTAATTTGACCGGTTCCTTATAAACGGCATCAAAATCATTGCCGCGGAAGTTTGACCAACTGCTTTTGACGGCTGACGGTTTGCCGGTGCCGGTCGCCAGTTCACCCTTAACCGGAATGTACTCTTGTTTCACTTCCGCCGCCGCTGCCGCCGGTTCCCGCTTGACGATACTATGCTCAATCTGTTTGCCCGGTATAAGCGTCAGCAGTGAACCGGTCAACAAAAGAGCGGCACCGGCAAGCAATGCGGACATCGCCAGTGTGGAAAGAAAAACGATTTGTTTGGAATTGAAAGTGAACACGGTTGACAATTCATTCTATCCGAATGTTGAATACTCTGCCATACCGAACGTTATGGAACGTTATCATTTTCGTAACATTTGTTACATTTCCGTTTTTTTTCTAAAAAACGCCTGCAAGGACCTTGCAAGGACATATTTTTTCTGTTATGATGCTCTGCACTGTTTAGTCAGCCCCAACCGCTTGCGATGGGTATTAGTCAGCCCTGTTGCTTGCGGCGGGTATTGTTAGCCCAATCGCTTGGCGATGGGAGAAAGGAGACCGATTATGACCGAATCGACAAATGTTAAAATGGGGGGGGGGGGCAATTCGCGTTGTTTTCGCGGTTTTACGCTCGTTGAACTGCTGGTTGTTATTGCAATCATCGGTGTATTGATTGCTCTTCTTTTGCCCGCTGTGCAAGCCGCACGAGAAGCCGCACGCCGGATGCAATGCACAAACCACGTCAAACAGTTGTCGCTTGCCCTGCACAACTACCACGACACCAACTATGCTTTCCCGTGCGACGGATACACATCGTATGCAGCCAACTGCGGCAAAAACAACACGATGGGCGTACACACAAAGTTGCTGCCGTTCTACGAACAGCAAGCCCTGTATGACCAAATTATTTGGGACCAAGCATACACTTGGGGGTCGGTAAGCAAGATTTATCAGTACGCTGCCGGGCTGACCCGTATTACATCGCTGCTTTGTCCCAGTTCCACCAATGTGTATGCCCGGAACAATTGGGCGGATGCCGGAACCGGTGTTCCGAGCGAACCGGCTATTGAACGCAACGGGGACACTGCGCCGAACCAATGGTTCTGCACGCACTACACAGGCAACGGCGGAGCGGAAATCTCCGGCTGGTACCGCATCAAAGGTGCAGACGGTGTCGATTTTAAGGACAACAACGGTGCCGCGTGCGGCAACGGAATAATGAGTCCCGGTTCCAATAAGGACTTTTCTGCGATGAGCGACGGCACATCGAATACATTTGCGTTCGGCGAAATGTCGTGGAATGAGTTGGCGTTGCGGGGATGGCATCGGGGAACGTACTTGTTCGACCCCGAAGCAAACTATACCAATGGAAGCGCACAAAAAACCTGTGCTTATTTGTCAGTCCGCACGTTCCGCTCCGATTGGACAATCAATCTGGGAAAGAAACGGAAAGTTGCCGGCGATTGGTCAGTAGCAACTGGTGTGGCTAGGTACGCAAACTTAAAAATAGTCGGCGGCTGGGGCAGCGAACATCCGGGCGGCTGTCAATTCGGTTTGGGCGACGGTTCCGTCCGGTTCGTATCAGAAAATCTGTCCGGCGATGTTCTGTGCGCTTACGGCGGAACCGAAGACGGAACATCTTACTCCTTGCCGTAATAACAGCAAGGAAAGAATAGTTTTTAGAAGTCCCCGGTAATTTCAATACCGCCGTTTCGGCGGCGGCTAAACACACAACGGTTATGAAACTTCTCCGCTGTTCATTATTCATTTTACACTGTTTGTTATTCATTTCCCTTTGCGGCTGCGGCGAAAAGTTGCAGGGCTTCGGCGGTGCCGTTACTTATAACGGCAAGCCGTTAGAAAAAGGGCTGATTTCATTCAATCCCGATGCCGAAAAAGGCAATCTGATGGGGGCGAGCAACATTGCTGCTGTCAGGGACGGACATTACGAATTGCCGGTGTCGCAAGGAATTTCCGGCGGCTGGTACAAGATTCGCGTCGAATCAACGGAACACGTTGACGGCGAAGAAGGCGGTTACGAAAAAGACCTGATTCCGCCGTATTTGTTTTCGCACGAATTCAAGCCGGACGAAAAAACGTTCGACATTGATATACCGGTACAGAAAAAAACAAAATGACAACGGCACGCCGCTGCGTTGGTGTCTATTGAACCGTGTTATCTGACTTTTCTTCCTTTTTCAACGTAACCTTCGAGAGCGTCCCGAAGGTTGATTCTTGCCCGGCACAGCAGCGACTTGACGGCTTGCGGCGACATTTCGAGAACATCGGCAATTTCCAGATAACTCATTCCCTCAAACTTATTCAGCAGGACTGCCGTCCGCTGCCGTTCGCCCAAGGATTCTAACGCTAAGTGAACCATTTGCCGCATTTCAATTTTATCTATTTGCCTTGCCGGTATCGTACTGCTGCTTGCAACGATGGCGTTGTCTGCCGCAAGGAACGCATCGCTTTGACCGGTGTCTTGTGTGGTTGTACCGAGTTGAACTTCCGGTTTCCGGCTTCGTGTCCGAAGAGCGTTCAGAGCGACGTTATTGGCAATCGTGAAGAGCCACGTTGTAAATTTTGCTTCCGGCTTGTAGGATTTTCTCGCCCGGAACATCCGCAAAAAAACCTCCTGTGTCAAGTCCTCGGCAAGGTCGCGGCTGTTGACGATGTGTCTTAACAGAGTCAGCACTCGTCCCTGATAGCGCAGCATCAAATCCTCGAACGCTGCCGCGTCATCTTGCTGAACGGCAAGCATCCGCAGAACATCTTCATCCCGAAGGTCTAAATGAGTTGATGACACTGACATACCGTCATTATCCGCAGCCCGCAGTTCACTGTCAATTCTCACGGATATTTTATCAGGACACTTCCGGGTTTCCCAATTTTTTTCGCTGAAATTAAACCGCTACCGTTTCCTTTACCTCATCAGAGCGGGTCGTATTGGAAAGCGAAGAATCATAAGCCCGGATGGCGTAAATGTACGAACCGCTTCCAACAACATCGTCAAAGTACGGTTTCTTGCCGTTGAAGTTTTTCGCTAACCGGGTGGAAACCAGTGTGAAGGTTTTGCCGCCGTCGGCAGAGCGGTA
>JAISJZ010000166.1 GCA_031261125.1 Planctomycetaceae bacterium
TGGGCAGAGTGAATTAGTATGAGGATACTCCGTCTTGACGGCAAAAATCAGCCGTCAGGACGGAAAAAACAAATCCTCATTCCCGCAATGTTTTAAGAAAAAAACTCGCAAATCTGCCGTGTAAAAAAAACTTCCTATAAAGTTATGAGTTGTTAGAGGTTCCCAATTTGTTGATTCACGGTTATATGCCCGTTATGTTTTTCGTCCAGTTTTGAACGAATATCCCGCACCTCCTTCGAGAGCATATCAACCATATCAGCGATACGGAGCAAGAGTTGTTTGAGCGTCGGTGATTGTTCCGAAGACATCGTTTGCTTAATGTTAGGAAAGCAAACCGTAAGAAACGCAGCGAAAAGACGGGAACGCTACGTTGCCTCAAGACGGATTTCCACTCCACACTACTAGTACCGTTTCAGGTTCAAAATTATGATAGGAAACAACAGAGCGTAATCAAAGTTTTGCTTTTGTTTTTGCCTTTTATTCATAGTTTTACGCTTGAAACGGAACTAGAGCGCAATACACACCAGTACCGCAAGATAAACGCAAAACGCATACCCCGAAACCCGCAAGTATCGTGCATAACGTTCCCTTTCGGGAGACGCAATGAACCACGATATTTTCCGCAACTTTCAATCGGCGAACCGGGTAGTGTATGAAAGTACGAAGGCAAAAACTTGCGATTTGAATTCTGATTTCTAGGGTATTCTACGGCAGAGCGGAACGGATTGCAAGCGTTTTCATTCGGAAGATTTTTACATTAGATGGAATGGGCAGGACGCGATATTTTACACGGTACGAGTGTTTTGTTATCTCTAAAATTTGGGATTAAAGGTTTTGGTTCATCCCACGAATACAAGCGATTTTGAGTCGTTTTACCCCAAAATTTTCGATTAACAAAACACTACATCTTAAAGTCGAATTTATTCGCTTTGCCTTTTTCAACCGTAACCTTCTGTTTCGTACTGGAACCGAACTCCGGCGGAACGAGGTCTTTGTACTGAACACCCGCCGACATCGGGTCGGCACCTTCCTTCTTGGAACCGGCAACCTCTTCCATTATGGAAATCCGAACCCGGTACTCACCGGCAACCAAACCTTTTTCGGCAGGAATGGAGTATTTTCCGTCGGTGATACTGCCGCCGGACTGCGTCTTTTCCGTTTGGGAACCGGCGGGTTCAAACTCAATACTGCCTGACTTGACGGGCTGTCCGCCGAGCGACACCTCGCCTTCGATTTTCAACCGTCCCTGCGGATTGGAATTAGTACAACCGCAAACGGCAACGGCAAACAATAACAATAAGAGAGAAAAACGTTTCATCGTGTTTAACCGCCGCTTCCGCAACGGTGTTAATGATTTGAGGGGAACGGGCTTCACACAGAATCCCGTTCGTAAAGCAGAGCCGGGTTTAATTTGCGCTGACTTTCTCGGCACCGTTGGCACTGGACAATGCCCGCCAAACGTCAACGTTGACCGTGTTGCTGCGGAACGTTCCGCTGCCGTCGCCGTTTGCCGTTTGTACGCCGCCGGGATGATAACCGCGGGACGACAAACGGTGTTCGTGATTTGCCGCTGCCACGCCGACCGGATACTTTATCGGGTCGAGCGAGGTCTTCGTAATATAACCGTGCGCAACATCGCCGACAGGTGAATTCGGTGCCAAATAACCGGTAAAATAAGCAGCGTGTCCCCACCAAATCAAACCGCGTAAATCATTTGGACTTGTTCCGTCGTTCTTGTCCCAATATCCTTGAACGGTTTCACTGAACGCCAGCGTGTTTGATGTACCGTCGCTTATTTCGGTCATCTTTATCCCTCTTCCCTGATTCGCACTGCCCATTGCGAACATTCCGCCCAGAGCGACAACATCGCCGTCTTCCGGCGGAGTAGAACGAAACGGATAATTCGTCCAGAATGTTGTCAGATTGCTGCCGTCGGGATTGGCAATACAAGCATTACCGGCGCAGCAAACGTAGTTATGGTGTTTGTGCGTCTGATACGTTGAATCGTAGTCGCCGTCCGACGGACAAGTGTAAATCTTAAACCGCTGACGGGCAAACGTGTCAACATTGCCTTTGTCGAAACCGGCATCCTTCGTATTATCGTTGTAGTTGCGGTTGATGTTCACGGTAGAGTAGAACGCCTGCTGTTCGATGAACGGCATCAGCAGCAAACTCCATTGGTGGCGGACGGCACCGTACCCGCCCGGCGGCAGCATCTTCCAAGTATCGTGGTAGTTGTGCGCCGCCAGCACAATGTTCTTGATGTTGTCGGAACACGACATCCGCCGCGCCGCTTCCCGTGCCGCTTGTACCGCCGGCAAAAGCAGTGCGATTAACACGCCGATAATGGCGATGACAACGAGAAGTTCAACTAATGTAAATGCGTATCGTTTCATTGGAATACTCCTGTAATATAAGTTAAGAGATATGACTAGCCGCGGGCGTAAGCCGGCGGCATCATTGAACTGATTACAAACTTTTGCTTTCACCGCCGTAGGCGGAAGCGTAAGCGTGCCAAACGTCGATGTTAATCGTATCCGAAAAGAACCGGACGGAACCGTCGCCCAAAGCGGCATTTACTCCTCCGGGATGGAAACTGCGTGCCGACATTATCGTTATATTGTTTGCCAAAGTCGGACTAATCGGATGTCTCGCAAAATGTGCTGTTCCGCCGCCCGGATACGCCGGTTTCGTGAATTGAACGTTGTCCGGTGTCAACGTGTTCGGCGAACGGTACGCGACAAATTGCGCGCCTTCGCCCCACCAGATAAGTCCCCGCAAGTCAACCGCCCCCTGATTGTGCGCCGATGCGGCGCGTTCGCCCTGAACCGTCTCCGAAAGAATAACCGTGTTGGAAAGTCCATCGCTGATTTCGGCAAGCGGTACCCATTTGTATCCTTCACTCCAAACGCCGCCGCTTTCAAGCCGGCAGCCGCCCCAGAACATCGCCCCTTGCAATGCTGTAATGTCGCCGTACAAAGCCCAGCCGCGCCCTTGTGTCGCCGCTTGATTCGTTCCGGGGTCGTTCGGCATATACACAGCGGCATTACCCATACAGACCGCTAAATTGTGGTGCATATAATTGCCGTAAGACGATTGTTTATCGCCGTCGGTCGGGCAGGAATACACCGGTATCCGCAGTTTCGCCAGTAAGTCCGTGTTCCCTTTGTCGAAACCGGTGTCTTTCGTATTGTCATTGTAAGCCCGTTTGAAGTTGTACGAAGCGTACAACGGCTGCTGTTCGATGAACGGCAGGACGTACAACGCCCAGGTGCCGCTGGTGTCTTTCTTACATCCGAGGGGAAACGATTGGTGAACGTCGTGATAGTTTTGGAATGCCAAAGCAACGTTTTTCATATTGCTTTGGCAGTTCATCCGGGCAGCCGCTTCACGCGCTGCCTGCACCGCAGGCAAGAGCAGGGCAATCAGAACGCCGATGATGGCGATGACGACGAGAAGTTCAACGAGAGTAAAAGCGCGCCTTACCCCCCCCCAGCAAATTCCGTGCCAATCAAAATAGTTTTTCGACATTTTTGGTCTCCTTTCTCCCATCGCAAGCGATTGGGCTGAAAATTCCGGCGATAAATCGCTCGGCAAAACAAATGTACCAAGTGTTACCGAAATGGTAATACTTGATAACAAACAGTATGGTACAGTAACGGTATGGTACAGTATTGGGTGTTCTTCAACAATCGGGCAGCGAAAGACATAATTGTAATCGTCAAACAAAACGATTGCAATACCCCTTTTTTGTAAATTTCCTGCGATTCCCCCTTTTTTTTTCCGATAAGGGGGTTATGCGTATTGGCAAGGTTATCGGCTCTGTTACTCTTTCCCGCTGTAATGCGTCTGTCAACGGTTCCCAATGGAAAATCGCGGTACCGATGACCGAGGATGCTCTGCGCCGTCCTGCTGAGCCGTTCAACGCCGAAGAATTAATCGTCTATGACAGTTTATCCGTTACGGACGGTCAGCTTATTGCGTTCAGCGAGGGAGCGGAAGCGTCCAAGCCGTTCTATCCGAATCCGAAGCCGCTTGATGCGTACTGTGCCGCTATTCTGGATACGGTCGAAATTGACAAGGGACAATGAACAATGGATAATGAAGAAAGAAGAAAACTTTATTTTCTTCTTTTTTTGTGGTAAAAATGTTTTTTAGAAGTTCCTTTAACAATTTTTCCGATGCGTTCTGATGCTGTTAAAAAAGGCGATGCCCGTGCGCCGCACCGTTCCTTGCTCCGTGCCTGCGGCATTGCCGAAAAAGATTTTGACAAACCCTTCATCGCCGTTTGTTCTTCTCACGTTGACATCATTCCGGGACACGTTCATTTGAACGAAGCCGCCCAGTATGTCAAGAGATGCGTGATTGAAGCCGGCGGCGTGCCGTTTGTGTTCAACACCATCGGCGTTTGCGACGGCATCGCAATGGGACACAACGGAATGAAGTACTCCCTGGCAAGCAGGGAAATCATTGCCGACGCGGTCGAGACGATGATACAAGCCCACCAATTCGACGGAATGATTTGTATTCCGAATTGCGACAAAATCACGCCGGGGATGTTAATGGCGGCGGTGCGGTGCAACATTCCGACGATTTTTGCTTCCGGCGGTCCGATGGAGGCGGGACATATCGTCAGCGGGGGAACTCGTTCCCCGATTGATTTAATTTCAACTTTCGGCAAATCGGCGGCGCGGCAGCAGGGCAAAATCTCTGCCGAAGAGTTGCTCGAAACGGAGCGGAACAGTTGTCCGACGTGCGGTTCGTGCAGCGGTATGTTCACCGCCAATTCGATGAACTGTCTGTGTGAGGCAATCGGCATTGCTCTGCCCGGCAACGGTACGGTACTGGCAACGAGTGCGTACCGCAAAACACTGTACAAAAGGGCGGCGAAACGGATTGTCGAAATGACGTTAGCCGCCCCCCCGTTTGCAGGACTTCCCCGCGACATTATCACGCACGAGGCGATTGACAACGCAATGATTCTCGATTTGGCAATGGGCGGTTCCACAAACACCGTTTTACACCTATTGGCGATTGCCGCCGAAGCGGGTTTGGATTACTCAATGCGCCGGTTCAATGAGTTAAGCGAGCAAACGCCGAACATCTGCAAAGTATCGCCGAGTTGTGATTATCATATCGAAGACGTTCACAATGCCGGCGGTATTTACACGATTCTCGGCGAAATCCGCCGCGGACGACCGGGATTGCTCAATGAAAAGGTTCCGACGGTGAGCGGTGAAAAATTCGGCAAAGTGATTGACGAATGGGATTTGCGGTCGCCGAAACATCAAAAAGAGGCGGAGAAAATGTACAGCGTTCAGCCCGGCGGTGTACGGACGGCAAAAGCGTTCCGCGTGAAGTTGCCGGTCTCACCGGCTGCCGGCGATTCGGCTAAAAATTTCGATGTGATTCGACCGTGTGAAAAAGCGTATTCCCAGAAGGGCGGGCTGGCGGTGCTGTACGGCAATTTGGCACCGAACGGTTCGGTCGTTAAGACGGCGGGAGTGTTGCCGAAAATGCTCAAACACACCGGACCGGCAGTGATTTTCAACAGCGAACCGGAAGCATATCAAGGTATCGTGAACGGTAAAGTGAAATCCGGCGATGTGGTGATTGTCCGCTACGAAGGACCGAAGGGCGGTCCCGGTATGCAAGAGATGCTCGGACCGACGGCGGCGATTAAGGGCGTGAAGTTGGACGATTCGGTGGCGTTAATCACGGACGGCCGGTTCAGCGGCGGCACGGCAGGGGCGTGTATCGGACACGTCAGTCCCGAAGCAGCGGCGGGCGGTCCCATCGGTTTGGTTCAGGACGGCGACATTATCGAGATTGATATGCCGAACCGGACGCTGAACGTTTTAGCCGCTGATTTTAATCAACGTTCCGCCGCACCGACCGCAAGCGTTTCGGCTAAAAATATAACCGGTTATCTTGCGAAGTACGCCAAACTCGCCACCAGTGCGGACACCGGCGGCGTACTGCGGTGGTAAAACATCAATCACATCCGGGAAACATCAACGCTGCCGATTTTGCCGATTTTGCCGCTGTTGGTTCGGTCTTTGCGGCGGAACCGCCAGCGGAATGAAATCACGTTCCAGCGTTTGCCATTCAACGAGTTCCTGTTTGAGACGCTGTTCCGCTTCCGCAACTTCCGGTTTGCCTGCCAAGTTGTTCAACTCGTCCGGGTCGTTCTGCAAATCGTACAACTCGAACAACGCCCGCGGCTGTCCCGTGAAATACGGTACCAGCGGTTCCGGCACCTTACCGTTTTTCGCTGCTTCCTGTACCTCCTCCCAAATCGGCTGATTCGCAAAATCAACCGGATGGTACGGAATTTGCCAAGTGGCATTGTAAATCAACTTGTACCGCTTGCCGATGATGGTGCGTCCTAAATCGAAATTACTCGAATTCGTCGGCAGTCCGTTGCCGTGCGGTCCGCGTTCGGCAAAAACGTATTCACGCACCGGCGCATCCGGTTGTCCCAGCAGAACGGGCAGAAAACTGCGGCCGGTGAATTCCTTCGGCGTGGCAATACCGGCTGCCGCCAATGCTGTCGGTCCAATGTCTTCCGATGAAATCAATTCGTTGAGCGTTGTCCCCGGCTTTGCCTTGCCCGGATAACGGACAATAAACGGAACATTCACGCCGAATTCGTACAGCGTTCCTTTGCCCCGGAGTGTTGCCCCGCCGTTGTCGCCTTGAAAAATCACCAGCGTATTGCCCTTCAAATCCCGTTTATCCAACTCGGCAAGCACCTGTCCGAACGATTCATCGAAGCGGGTAATTTCGTTGTAATAACCGGCTAAATCTTTTCGGAGTTCCGGTCCGTCGGGGAACCATTTCGGCAGAATCAGTTCTTCCGGTTTTTTTGTGTCTGTGCGGTCATCGGCATCGTAAATCCGGTGCGGGTCGCTGAAACACAGTTGCAGAAAAAACGGTTTTTCTTTCGGAACGCTGTCGAGGAATTCGGCAAGTTGGACAATCGTTTCGTTCCGGTCTCCGGTTTGTTTGGCATAATCGTACCGGTTGGCAAACCGCTTGTATTCCAATGTACCGTCTTCGTTGCGTACCGGGTCGCCCTTGCCGCCGGTACCTTCCTGATGGTACGTCCGTCCGGCAAGTCCGATGTAATAACCGCTGTCTTTGAGGTATTCCGGGAACGATTTAACGTTGTGCGGAAACGCCGCCGAAAAGCGGGACTGTCCCAAGCCGACGGGCGAGCGGGAGGCGAAGATACCGGCGCGGGCGGGAACGCACTGCGGACAACTGACGTAAGCCCGGCGGAACAGAACGCCCTCTGCCGCAAACTTATCGAGGTTCGGCGTAACGGCGTTCTTATCGCCGTAAGCACCGACGAACGGTGCGCTGTGGTCGTCCGAAAGAACAACCAGCACGTTCGGTTTGTCTGCCGCAAACACTGCCGCTGCCAAAAACAGCGGCAAAAGAAAAGTAATGTGTTTCATCAGTTTTGTTTATCAAAAGTTTAACCGCTGGTTCCGCGGCGGATGTGAAATATGGTCAATTCTGTTTCTTTATTTTCCTCTGTCCTTCGGCGTTGGCGTTGGCAGCGTGAACCAGCCCTAGTTTTTGCCGCAGTTCTTTTACGCCGTCCGTTAACGTTTTTGCCTTCTTCAACTGTTCCGGCGTTAAAGCGGCTTGGATTGCTTCGTGGTTTTTCTTCCGCTGTTCCGGCGTAAGGTCTTTCAGTTGCTTGCCTTCCGCTTTCGCTGCCTGACGCTGTTCCCGGAGAATACCTTGAATGTTAATCACTTGTTCGTTCGACACATTCAGCGCATCAAACGTGTGTTCTGTGTAGTTGAAATTGTTCAATCCGCCGGAAAGTTGGAACGCCAGTTCCAGATATTTTTTGTGCTGTTCCGGCGTGAGAATCTTCTCGGTCTTTCCTTGGAATTCCTCCGCCTGCAACTTCACTTCACGCTGCGTGGGAGCGGGTTCCGGTGCTTTGTCAAAGAGTTTTTGGAGTTGCTTGTTCTGTTCACCGGTCAAGCCGAGTTCTGTCCGCACGGTCTCGTGCTGTAAAAACCGGCTTACGCCGAAGACATTCTGCTGCCGCTGCTGGGTCTGCGGTTTGCTGTCCTGGGCAAACGCGGTTAGCGCAAGTACGGCAACGGCAAGAAATGCCGACGCAAAATACATCATCCGTTTCATCTTTTTTCTCCTGATTGTGTGTGAAAAAGGGTTAGGAAATACCTGTCTAACGTAAATCATATTCTTCGTTCAGCCCCAAACGGTGCTGATATTCTTTCGACGGCCGCGGCGTTTTATCCCGGTCGTTAGAATACGGAGCCGTATCCCAATGAACCGGTTTACCGGTGAGCCGCGGGTCGCCGGTCTTTGTCAAATAGTCCGACAGTTGAGACGAAAGTTGCTCTTTAATGCGGCGGTATTCCAACTTATCCGCAACATTGTGAACCTGTTCCGCATCGGTACGCAGGTCGTACAACTCCTCCGCGGGACGTTTACCGAAACAAAGAGCAAAACTGGACTTTACTTCTGCGGCGTTGCTGTGTTCAAGAATATAAACCTTTGCCGGCGATTTGTATTGCAGCATTTGCGCATCGGTATCGCCGTACAGCGGCGGGTCGCCTGCTGGTTCCCTGTCCGGTTCAAAGTTGCGGATATAGAGGAAGTTCCGTGTCCGAAGAGAACGGCCGGGATAACCCAAGCCGCCGTGCCGGGCAAAAGCGTGCCGTTCCCGTCCCGCCGCCAGGAATTCCCGTTGAAACGGTTCGCCGTTCAACAGCGGAACCAAACTTTTGGCTGTCATTTCCTCCGGCACCGGAACGCCGGCAAGTTCCAAAAACGTTGGTGCCAAATCGTTAAGCGAAACCAAAGCGTCCGAAACAACGCCTTGACTTTTGTTCGGTACCGTCATAATCAGCGGTACCCGCATACCGGAATCGTAAAGGTTTGCCAATCCCCGCGGCATCTGCCAGCCGTTATCGCTGCAAACCACAATCACCGTATTTTCGTACTGTCCCGCTGTTTTTAGTTGCCCGATAATTTCACCCACTTCGGTATCGAACTGTTCAACGGCAGTGTAATAATCGTCAATATCTTTCCTCACTTCTTCGCTGTCCGGCAGATACGGCGGTACAATCATTCTGTCAAGACGCTGTTTCTCACCGGTTCCGTCGGGGTACGGACGGTGCGGTTCCCTGCTGCTGAACCAGAACGTCCACGGCTGACCGGTTTTCGTCTTCGTCAAAAATTCCTGAAAGTTCTGATATTTTTCGCCGCCCGGATTACGGGAACGTCCGCCGTCTCGGAAATTGCCCGGTCCCCAGCCCTTGCCGGACATTCCGCAAGCATAGCCGGACTTTTCCAATAAATCGGTATAAGTTTGAAACTTAACCTGCAAGGGACCGTAAAGATTCGCCGCGTCTTCGAGTTGCCAAATATCCCGACCGGTCAGCATTGCGGCTCTTGCCGGCGAACACGACGGAGCGGCGCAGAAAGCGTGAGTGAACCGGACACCGTTTTTTGCCAGTTGGTCGATGTTCGGCGTTTGAACAACTTTATCTGCGTAGCATCCGGCGTGAAGGTGCGACTGATTATCGGACATCAACAGCAGAATGTTCGGCTTTTGTGCCGCTAATACATTAACGGCAAGAACGAGTACCGCAAAAACGGAGGGAATGATGTATTTCATCGGATATTCTTTACGGTAATGCAATCGTCCGGTGCAACTCTTTTGACAACTCTTCGATAACCGCTGCGTTCTCCGGTTGAGTAAGAACATTCACATTTTCCCGCGGGTCAACGCTGTGGTCATACAACATCTTCGACAGCAACCTACCGCCGCCTTTTTCGTCCCGAAATTCGCTGTACCGGTACCGCCCGTCAAAAATCGTGTCGCCGGCGATGTAACGCCCCGCCGCATAAAGTTTTGCCGGTTTCACTTTTCCTTCAATCAGCGGTATCAAACTTTTGCCCTGCAACTGGTCTTTCTGCGGTTCCGGCAGTCCCGCCAATTCGTTCAGCGTCGGATAAATATCAATGAATTCTACCGGCAACGCAAACCGCTTCGCTTCCTTTTGACCGGGTAAACGGATGAGCAGCGGAGCGTTCATCGTGTTTTCAAAAACCGAGTGTTTGCACCACTGCGTATGTTCGCCCAAATGCCAGCCGTGGTCGCCCCAAAGAATCACAACCGTATTATCTGCCAATTTCAGCGTTTCCAATTCGTTAAGCAAACGTCCAATCAACGAATCGGTATAACTCACCGCGGCATAATAACCGTGAATCAGATTCTTTGCCGTCTCCTCCGAAACCGGTTCATCGCCCTTCGGAATGTTCGAGTAATTCCGCAGTTCACCGAAATGATGAATTGCCTCGGCAGGAACATCTTTCGGAACATACCGGAAGTTCTCCGGCAGTTTAATGTCTTCCGGTTTGTATAAATCCCAGTATTTTTTCGGGGCAACAAACGGCAGATGCGGTCTTACAAATCCGACGGCAAGAAAAAACGGTTTGCCGTCCGGCTGTTTTGATTCTGTTGCCAACCGCCGAAGGTCAATGAGCGATTTTTCCAATGTTTTACCGTCGGGATAAAAATCGTCCGGCACGTCGGCGTTTTCCCAAGCGGGACCGCGTCCGTCCGGCTTATTGTTGATGTTCAACTTGTTTTTTGCCGCTTTTTCGGCAGCGTCTTTTACAACACTTTCTCTGGATTCCGGCAGAGCATAAGCGGGTCCCCTCGGCCGCCACGCCGGTTCGCTCCAACCGCTGTTATGGTCGTCAGGGAAGTGGAACACTTTGCCGTTGTTAAGCGTTGTATAACCGTGCTTCTTGAAATGCGTATTGAGCGGAACCGCATCAGGGGCATCTTTCGATGCGTAGATATGAGCGGTAACGAACCGGTTATGCTTTGGTCGGATACCGGTTAACAAGGAAGAACGCGACGCACCGCAGACGGACACCATACAGTAGGCGTGTTCAAAGAGAATACCTTGCGATGCCAGGCGGTCAATGTTCGGACTCTTGACAACTTTCTTGCCGTACGCGCCTAGTTCCGTGCGCAAATCGTCAACGGCAATAAAAAGCACGTTCGGTTTTTCTGCCGCTCTGATGAACGGCAGAAAGAAAAGAACAACGATGATAACAACGAGTAATGTATAAGGTTTCATTGGTCTTACCGTTTTTTATTGCTGTACCGTTCGACAACGAAGTCGAACGTTTTCGGTCCGTCACTCTTCACCGTGAATTTTAACGGACTGTTGTCCGGTAACGTGTATTGCTGCGCTACCCGCTGAATTTCATCTCCGTCAATATACTCCGGTTCATCTGCCGATTCTTCTTCTGAATCAACTTTTTTCTTTTTGCTTTTTACCAAAATCTGTTTTACCTCCACAGTACCGGCAAGCCAAACCGTATATTCGCCCGGCGGAATACCCGCCCCGTCAGACGTAACGCCCAGAGAATAGCGTCCTTCTTTATTCAGCGAAGAGTAAAACGAACTCCTTGCATCCGAAAAACAAACCTGCCCGAAACTAACCGGTTCGCCGTCATCGAACTTAACTTGTCCGGTAATTTTTACATTACCGGAGCAACCGGTGAACAGTATTAACGTAAAGCAGACAACAGGCAACAAGAAGAAGGGGGAATGTTTCTGCATAATAAACGCCTTATCGTTATATGTTTGATTTTGTTATTTCACACCCAAAACATCTCCTACGGCAAACTTACCGCTTCGCCGTCAGTGACCGCGGCAAGTTTCCAAAGGACTGCGGAGTTCGTTGTCGGAGGAATCGGATGCACTGAACCGTCGCCGACTAAAAAGTTGCAGACCGCCGGATGTATTCCGCCGAAGACAAAATTTGCTATGTTTGCGTTATCGGGACCAAACAATTCGGGATTACTTGCAGGGAGCAATTCTCCGGCACCGGCATAATCCTTATCGCTTCGTTTGATGCTTTGAACAGTATCCAATATACCGCGCCCGACATTACCGTTCTGATGGTTTTGATTGGAATTGATGTATCCGCCGTCCCATTGACTGTCAACGCCCAGACATTCGAAGGGAACAAACTTTTCACCGACAATAAGTTGATTGCTGGTACCGTCCTGCCACCACGCCATATCTTCGCGCGACTGCCAACTGGTGATATTTGTTCTATCAGCACCGTCCGACCATTGAAAACCGAGAGTATTTGCCCACGAAGCCCCGCTGACTGCCGACAAACTCGCCGGACGGAACGGACTCCTGCTGTGATTCAGAAGAAAGGTAGGACCTTGCGTTGCGTTCGCCGCTTTTATCGTATGCGCGGATACGGAACCGAAAAAATTAGAATTAAGCACATTATTCGTGTTTTTCCAAGCAATAACGATAGCGTAATCGCCTCTCGGACCGAGAACGTGGTCGCTCACCGTGTTGCCGACAACGGATTCCCAGTTGTCCTGATGAAGGGCATTCTGACTGCCGGACGGGCGCGGACGGGTCGGGCATCTGTATGTCGAAACACCGCCGAATGCAGCCCGCAGGTAATAATTGCCATTATCCGTTCTCAATGCTCCGTTAACACCGTTCTTACCATACCACTGCCCGACATTGTTTTTGTTTTTTCCATTGGTAACAAACGGTGCTTCGTGGTCTGCCGCTCCGCTTACGACTGTGTTCATCACATCGTACAAACCCTGCTGTTCGATGTAGGGATACAACAAAGGCCAAAAAGTGGGTTTCTGCGTCATTATCGCCGACGGCGGCAGTCCGTTGCGGGCATCGTGAAAATTGTGAACCGCCAATCCGATTTGTTTGAGGTGATTGACGCATTGCAGCCGCCGTGCCGCTTCCCGTGCCGACTGAACCGCCGGAAGCAAAAGCGAAATGAGAACGCCGATAATGGCGAAGACGACGAGCAACTCTACGAGAGTGAATCCTTTGAATGTTTTGATTCGCATAACAATAACAAACTCCTTTCCGGTCAAATTTACCCAGCCCGAACCGCTTTGCGGCCGGTTCTCCACACTTGAAACTACTGTACGCTTTCGCAAATGCTGTGCCAGCAAGAAATAATCGGCAAAATCGACATAAACCGGCGTAAGCCGGCATAAATTGCGGTTTTTTTGTCAAATATCACGGCGGAGAATTCTGAAACCGTTAAATACAACGGCTGTGCTGTCAAAAGGTACTTGACTACGGAATTGCGGAATGGGTTATCGGAACCGGCGCAACGCTGTTTTCCAAAAATTTTGCGGCAGACGTATCGCCGTACTGTACCGCAAACTCTTGCAGCCGTTTCCGGTTTGCGTCCCGTTCGGCGGCATATTCCGGCAAGTTTGCCAAGTTCTTTGTTTCTCCGGGGTCATTTTTGATGTCAAAGAGCGATTCCCGATGAATCCCCTGCGAATACACCGTGTATTTGAAATTGTCCGTTACCACAAGGCGGCCTTCAATCGACGGACGGATACCGTTCACGGAGCCGGTTTGGTCCTGGTGATTTTGGACAACGATGTAATTCCGGTTCCAAGAGCCGTCTTCCTTTTCTGCAAGAGGACGTAAACTTTTTCCGGGCAAATCATCAGGAACAGGAACACCGGCGTAATCCAGCAGCGTCGGCAGTAAATCAACGCCGGTGTTGATAAGATGCGAATCGGTACCGGCACCGGCGTTGTCAGAATCCGGCGGAACGATAACCAGCGGCACGCCGACGGACTCCTCGTACAGCACTGTTTTCTGATTAAAGGCGTGCGAACCGGCACATTCGCCGTGGTCGCTGGTGAAAACGAGCAGCGTGTTTTTATCGTTGCCGGATTCTTTCAGCGTTTTCAAGACCTGTCCGATTTCGTTATCAACTTTTTCAATAAGCCGGTAATACACCCACCGCAGTTTCCGCCAATCGTTCTCCTGAAATTTTCCGACGGGAAACATCGGCAGCGTTTGCTGGGCTTGGCGGAGAAACGTTACCGTATCCGTTTCATTTTCGGCGGGAAACCGGTTTGCCGGTGCCGGCGGACATTGTCCGGCATCCGGCGGTTCACCGACCGCTCCGCTCGGAAATGTTTCGCCGCGGGGATACTGACAAATATCGTGCGGATTCAAGTACGAAACAACCGCCAGGAACGGCTGCGTCTGCTTCTCTTTCAAAACACGGATTGCCGACGCGGATACGGTACTGTCGTGCTTGCCGATGACATCCCGCTGAACAACGCTTTTGACAACTTCAAAGCCGTGCTGTTCGACATCTTCGGGCTTATACTTTAAGTGCCATTTTCCGAAATAATATGTTTTGTATCCGGCATTGCGGAACGGAACAGCCAAACCTTTGAACGGCGGAGCGGGCTGCTGATTGTTGTTCTTTTGAAAACCGGTTTGATGCGGGTAATGTCCCGTAAAAATTGCGGCTCTTGCCGGCATACACAGCGGATTAGCGGTATAAGCACGGGTAAAACGGATTCCTTTTGCCGCCAAAGAATCCATATTCGGCGTTTTCAAGTATGCGGAACCTTGTACCGCGCTCAACGCCGTTGCCTGCTGCTGGTCGGTGATGAGTAAAACGATGTTCGGTTTTTCTGCCGCTCTGATGAACGGCAGAAAGAAAAGAACAACGATAATAATAACGAGTAAAGTATAAGGTTTCATCGGTCTTACCGTTTTTTATTGCTGTACCGTTCGACAACGATGTCAAACGTTTTCGGTCCGTCGCTCTTCACCGCGAATTTTAACGGACTGGTATCCGGTAACGTGTATTGCTGCGATACTTGCGGTATTTCAAATGTGTCAGGATACTCCAACTGCTCTTCTACCCCGTTCTCATCAATAGCGGTCTTCGGCGTTTTCTGTTTCTTTTTCGGAACCGCTTCTTTGACAATCGCGGTACCGGCAAGCCAAACGGTGTAATCGCCCGGCGGCACACCGGCACCGTCTTCTGATTCTCCGACAGCATAGCCGCCTTGTTCGTCAAGATAACCCGGAAACGAATGAGTCGGCGAATCAAACATTACGGTTCCCAGTGTTACCGGCTCACCGTCGTTGAATTTGACAGTACCGCTGATTTTGATATTCCGGCTACACCCGGAAAAAACGAAACACAATGCAAAAATTATGAATACCCGATGTAACATCGTTTTATGTTTATGTTGAAGTCATTTTCACGAGGTTAATTTCAAGTCAACCGGGAACGGCGGGATTCACTTGATCCCGCTCGTACCGTTTGTTTTACGGCAATTCCACCGGAACGCCGTCGCAGGTGTGTCCTAACGCCCAAACTACGGCTAACTTCGTCGTCGGCGCAACAGGGCGGACAGAACCATCGCCGAGCAGAAAATTGCAAACGCCCGGATGGATACCGCCGAAAACATTCAAGTTGTGATTGGCGTTCGTTGAGCCGCCGCTGCCCGTGGTGAACAAATCCGAATTATTGATGTCGGTGTAGTTCATATTGTAATCCTTATCGCTGCGCCGAATGCACGGAAAATTCTTCCACACCGCCCGACCGACATTAGCATTCTGATTGCTTTGATTAGAGTTAATCACGCCGCCGTCCCATTGTCCGTCAACGCCTAAAACTTCAATCGGGATGAATTTTTCGCCAACAACGAGTTGATTGCTTGTTCCGTCCTGCCACCACGCAATATCTTCCCGCGGCTGCCAGTTGGTAATGTAGTACCGGTCTTCGCCGTTCAACCACAGATATTCACCGGACGGTTTCGGACCGCGGCTCGACGTGTTGGTCGTGTATGTATTAGCGGCACTTTCCAGCAGTGCGGGACGGAACGGACTGAAATTGCGGTCAAGCAGTCCGGTCTCGCCGGCTAAATTGGCAGCCGTCGTTGCCGTTGCGGAAAGAGCGTTGAACCAGTTGCCGCCGACGTTCGTTTGATTTTCGTTATACGGCAGCCAAGCGATGACAACGACATAATCGCCGCGGGGACCGAAATTTTGGGCGTTAGCACTTGCCCCGCGGATGGACTGCCAGTTGTCAATATCCACCCAACTTGCGCCTGCCTGCCGGGGTCTTGTCGGGCAGCGGTAAATGGAGAACGAACCGAACGCTGCCCGTAGCGGCAGGTTTGCGCCTTTGAGGGCACCGCGGTTATTGTTTTGTCCGAACCACGGACCGACGGAAGAACCGTTGGTTCCGTTGGTGATGAGCGGAGCAACTTCGCCCGCTGCCGTTGGATTGAGCGTTCCCATTGCATCGTACAGCGATTGCTGTTCGAGGTAGGGATAAATCAACGCCCAGAACGTCGGCTTTTGTGTCATTATCACCGACGGCGGCAGCCCGCGGCGGGCATCGTGAAAATTGTGAACTGCCAATCCGATTTGTTTGAGGTGATTGACACATTGCAGCCGTCTCGCCGCTTCCCGTGCCGACTGAACCGCCGGAAGAAGCAAACTGATGAGAACGCCGATAATGGCGATGACGACGAGCAACTCTACGAGGGTGAATCCTTTGAATGT